>JAYTBY010000761.1:0-5867 GCA_043736755.1 Planctomycetota bacterium
CGCGACGATCGATCGCGCGAGGACCGTCGAGAATTCACAGCGCTCCCGTCGCGGAGAGGCGCCAGGATGTTCCTCAAGGCCGTGGGACTGACTCCGTCACGACCACCGAGGTCGGCGGCGAAATGAGCGCGCCCCGTGCAGCCGGTGAGGCCGCACGGGGCGCGATCGATCGGCGCGATGCTCGCGCCGGTTCGGTCAGAGCGACTGGATGTAGGCCAGCACGGCCTCGATGTCCGCGTTCACGTTCACGCTGTTCAGTGTGAGCTGCACCTTCGACGCGCCGGGCACGATCTGCTCGTGGCCACGGATGTCGTGGACCTCGTTGAAGATCTTGTTGAGGCCGGCGAGGGCCGGTGCCGGGAATGCCGGGCTGCCGTAGATCGGGCTGGTCGCCTGTGCTGCCGGATCGACGACCGCGCGCAGCGTGTGGGCTGAGTGGTCGTGGAAGAACGGCCCACTCGAGAACACGCCCAGCTTCGAGGGAATCGAGAACGCCTCGGGTCGACGTCCGAAACGGCGCGTGCTCGTCAACGGGTCACAGCTCGACTCGCCGTCCAACGGATCGCACGGACAGTTGTAGCTGTTCGCGTCGTCGCGATGGAACCCGTCTTCCTTGTCGGTGTTCATCGCCACGTAGGTCTCGGTGTCGACGAACCCGTCTACGTTGCGATCGAGGTCGGGGAAGCCGTCACCGTCGGCATCCACATCGACACCGGTGTTCACGTTGCGAATGTTGATTGCGACGACGTTCTCGCGCAACGAGGAGCAGCTGGGGTCGAAGCCGACCCCGAGGTTCTCGCCCGAACTGAGAATCGGATTCAGGAAGTCCGCCGTGAAGAAGCGCGGGCCAGGGAAGCTCGAGAGGCCCAACTCGACCGACTTGTGGCACTGCGCACAACCGGCGTGACGCAACGTCGGGTTCAGACCCGTGTCGTTCGTCGCCAAGAACAAATCGCGGCCGAGTTGCGCCTGCGAGGTCAGCCCGTAGCTGACCGGATCTCGGTTCGGGTTCAGCGGAGTGGGGATCATTTCGTGGTAGGCCGTCAGCGCGGCCTGCGCCGTGTTGTCGAAGATGCCCGTACCGCCGTTCTCACCGCCGAACATCGGGCCAGTCTCCCCGAGGTTGAGCCGAGCGCCCTTCCACAGGAGTAGGCCCGTTCCGACCGTGCCGCCGTACATCGGCATCGTGCTGCGCGGACCTGCGGGACGTTGCCAGACGTTGCCGTCTTCACCGCCATCGAAGTGGCACGAGGCGCACGAGTTGTTGAAATTGCCGGCAGTCGCCGGGCGCGAGGCGTCTTCGAAGATCTCGAGACCGCGGCGTTGATCGAGCGTCATCGCGTCAGCGCCCGAGTGCGTCGGGATCTGGTTGCGCTCCTTCGAGATCTGGCCCGTCGTCCAGTTCACACGCAGAACGGACAGTGTGCGCGTGGCCTCGTTCATGACGAAGAGCTTCGCATCGTCGTCGATCGTCGTCGGATCCGGGCTGATCGCCATGCCAACCGGCAAATCGCCCATCGGCGTCGTCGTGTCGAGCGGAACGCGCTCACCGAAGCGGAAACGGGGCGGATAGACCGTCAAAAGGTCCATGTTGCTGCCGTTCACGCGGTAGAGGAAAACGTCCTCGGATCCGCGGTTCAAGATGAGCGCGCGGTTGCCTGCGGCGTTGTAGAGCACGCGGCTCGGCTGACCCGCGCGGTAGCCCATCTTGTTCGCGCCGAAGCCCGCCGGGTGCACGACGATGCGCACACCGTTGCTGAGTGCTTGCTCGCCGCCCGGTCGCGTGACGAGTGCTTGTCCGACGAGCACGAGGCCGTCGTAGCTCGCGATGTTCGGGATCGGGATCGTGACCGTATTGCCGACGAACACGCGCGTCTGACGAGCCAGGGAGTAGACCGTCCCCAGCGCGCCTGCCGGGGTGTTCGTTTCGCGCTGGCCGATACGCAGGATCGCCGTGTCACCGAGACGGATGCCGTCGAGGACAAGCGTCATCGACCCACCCATCGTGGGCGAGCCCTGACCGCCGAGCGACACGATGTCGCCGAGGCTCGTCACCTTCGAGTCGCCGAACGGCACGTACTCCGCCGGCGCGAGCGAATCGGTGAGCTGGTGGTGAAGCCGACGCGAGTCGTCACCAACGCTGCCGAACGAGTTGCGCACCGCGTCGATCATGGTGATCGACGGGTACACGCGGTTCGCGAAATCACCGGCCATTTGCGGCCCGAACGCGTGATTCACGTCGTGGTTGATGTTGTGCAGGACGTGGGGGATCAGCGCGCGCGAACCGTCGGGCGACAGCGCGATGTCCTCGAGGAACCGCGGCTGGCCCTGACTCAGGAGCACTTGGACCGGCACCGGGTTCAGGATCGGATCGAAGGGGTACTCGTCCGTCGAGATTCGGCCACCGAGCACGACCGCCGTGGGCAGACCGTTCACGTCCACGGACACATCGAGCAACGACACGAAGGGCGAGCGGAAGTGCGTGACGTAGATGCGCACTCCGTCGGCGCGGATCGTGAAGCCGCGCGGGTCGCCGAGGTCCGGGATGCCATCGCGGTCCGCGTCGACATCGGCCAGGGAGAACGGCGCCGGGATGTCGCTCATGTTCCGCAGGTACTGGTGCGCGGCCTTCTCCTGGAAGGTCGCCGCGTCGTACAGCGTCACGCGACCGGTTCGCATCGCCGACACTGCGAACCACTTGCCGTTCGGCGAGAGTGCGATGCCGTACGGCTCGACGCCGACCTGCGACAGCGTGGTCTGCACGGTTTGCGATGCAACGTCGATGACGCTGATCGTGCCGGGCATGGAACCCACGGGGAACCCCGTGATTTCGTTCGCGCCGAGCGGGATGTTGCCGCGCTGGTTCGTGACGAAGACCTTCGTGGCGTCGGCGTTGAAGGCCAACGAACGCGGCCAGTTGCCTACCGGGATCTCGGCGATGAGCGTCGAGGTCGAGACGTCGACTACGGCGACCGAGCTGTTGTCACGGTTCACGGTCCAAACGCGGTTGGGGTTCCCGGGTTGGACGGCGACGGCCGTGACTTGGGAGTTTTGAGCTTGGGCGTCAGCTGCACCGAAGAGGAGGGCGCCGATCGCAAGAGCAAAGGTGGAACGTTGCATGGAGAGTCGGGTGAATCGCGGTAAGAAAGCCCGGTCCGGACGGGCTCGGACTCCGACTCCGGAAGACCCTCCAGCAGGGTCCCTCGACGCCATGTCCATCTACCCAGGCTACCCCGACCAGGGCGCTTTTGGGGTGTTCACCTTCTGTCTCTGGGCACGGGCCGACCGATCGATCCGCCCCATACGAGAGATGCGGATCCGGGAGGCACTTGGCGGGCGAATCTGGAAGCGTTTTCAAGCCCACTGGGCCGAGAATCAGCCGGCGTAATTCGCCGGGAACAGTTCGCGCTCGACGGCCTCGATCGCGATGTGCAGCACCTTGATGTGGATCTCCTGGATCCGGTCGCTCGTGGTCGCCAGGGGGACGACGATCGCGACGTCGCACAACGCGAGGGCCTTGCCACCGCCCTTGCCGAGCAAACCGACCGTCTTCAGGCCCTTTGAGTGGGCTTTTTCGAGGGCGTTCAGGATGTTGGGCGAACCACCGCTCGTCGAAATTGCGACGAGCAGATCGCCCGGCCTACCGTAGGCCTCGACCGAGCGCGCGAAGACCTGGTCGAAGCCGAAGTCGTTCGCGATGCACGTCAACTGGCTCGGATCGCTGAACGCGATGGCGGGCAGCGCGGCGCGGTCCTTCCGGAATCGTCCGGTCCATTCCTCGGCGAAGTGCATGGCGTCGCACATGCTGCCGCCGTTGCCGCACGCGAGCAGTGTGCCGCCGCGGCGCAGCGTGTCGCCAGCGAGCTTGGTGAAGGCGCGCACGCCTTCGAGGCAACGCGGATCGGCCAGGAACGCGTCCAACGTGGCGCGCGCGTCCTCGAACGGTTGACGGATGGGGTCCATGCGGTGGCGGAGCCGTTTGCCTAGGATCGTCACGCGCGCGGCACGTTTTGGAGCCGCGCTTATCGGGGGAGATCTTAGTGAAGTCGAAGCTCTTCGGTATCGCCGTTCTGTTCCTCGCCTCCGCCTGCGCCACGACGGCGGCCGAGAGTCGCGACGTGTGGGGAATCGACTGCGTGTTCCTCCAACTGAAGAGCGGGCCGCGCGCGGCCTCGGTCTCGAAGGAAGAAGCGCAGGGCGTGTTCACGGGTCACTTCGCGAACATGCAACGGCTCGCGTGCGAGCGCAAACTGCTCATGGCCGGGCCGTACGGCACGCCGAAGCGCGATGCGGAACTGCGTGGGGTCTTCGTGCTCGACGTCCGTGAAACGGACGAGGCCATCGCACTCGCCCGGACGGATCCAGGCGTGATCGCCGGTGTTTTTCGCACCGAGCAAGTCCGCATGCGGACCTGGGCGCCGTTGCGCGAGTACTTGGAGCACGAGCTCGCGATCGAAGCTGCCGCGAAAGCCGAGGGCCGGGAGCGCGCGCCCGGCGAGGGCGGTCGCGGGTACGTGTGGCTGACCGCCGAGAACGGCCGACACGCGCGACAAGCCCTCGCGGACCTCGCCGGCGTGCTGATGTGGGGCGACCTTGCGGACGGCCGCGGGCTCGCGCTGCTCGATGCCACGAATCTGGATGCGAGCGCGGTGCTGCTCGAGGGACGCGCGGAGAAGGTCGGTCCGCACGTGCTCGATCCGTGGTTCGGGAGCGGCGAGCTCGTGAAGCTGCCGGCCATGCCCCGCAATCCAGAGGGCGGGTGACCGCGTCGAGTTCGCGCTCGCGCGGCCCGACATCGCGAGTCGGCGCTCCGAGGCCCGCGTGCGTTCAGACAACAGCCGCGAACGCCGCGTCTGCCGCCTGAGAAACGTGCTCGATCGCGCGATCGTCGTGCGCGCTCGAGACGAACCAGGATTCGAACGGTGAGGGCGGCAAGAGGACGCCGCGTTCTTTCATCGCGTGGAACCAGCGCGTCCACAGGGCACGATCGCTCGCCATAGCAGCCGCGAGCGTGTGCACCGGAACGCGCGAGAAATACGGGCACAACATCGACCCTTGGCGACCGACGTGACACGGGACGCCGTGCTTCGCCGCTGCGCGCGCAATTCCGTCGCCGATGCGCGCCGCAGTCGCGTCGAGTCGCGCGTAGAAGCCGGGCTCGTCCGTCGCAGTGAGCGCGGCGAGTCCCGCCGCGACCGCGAGCGGGTTCCCGCTCAACGTGCCCGCTTGATAGACGTCGCCGGAGGGCGACACGCGGCTCATCACGTCGCGACGACCGCCGTACGCGCCGATGGGCAAACCACCGCCGATCACTTTGCCGAGCGTGACGAGATCGGGGCGAACGCCGCAGATCTCCGCGTAGCCACCGCGCGCGACGCGGAAGCCGGTCATGACTTCGTCGAAAATCAGAAGCGCACCGTGTGCGTCGCACAAACGGCGCAATCCAGCCAGGAAACCGTCCTTTGGTTGGATGAGGCCGACGTTGCCCGCGACCGGCTCGACGATGACGCAGGCGACATTCGCGCCGTGCTGGCGTAGCAAGCGGTCGACACTATCGACATCGTTCCAGTCCGCGACGAGCGTCAACGCCGCGAGCGCTTGCGTGACGCCCGGCGAATCCGGCGCACCATGCGTCAACGCGCCCGAGCCGGCCTTCACGAGGAACGAATCGCCGTGACCGTGGTAGTTCCCGTCGAACTTGAGCACGAGCTCGCGGCCCGTGAACGCGCGCGCGAGCCGCAACGCGCTCATCGTCGCCTCGGTGCCCGAGTTCACGAGGCGCACCATCTCGATCCACGGCATCCGCTCGCAGATCGTGCGCGCCATGAGGAGCTCGCCCTCGGTCGGCGCGCCGAAGCACGTGCCGG
>JAYTBY010000762.1:0-5861 GCA_043736755.1 Planctomycetota bacterium
CGGCGGGGTGAAAACCGTCGGGCCTGACGAGCCGTATGTGAACAGCACAAGTACGGTTCTGTGGGAGGCGCCCTCGGCAACGGGGGCGCCTACCCGATAAAGTCGAGCCAGGCACCGGGCGCAGATACTCGTTGCGGATACGGGGTACGGACCGCCGTACAGCGCAGGTCCGCGATGTCTCACACGCGGCCGTGGCGACGAATGATGCCAACGCGTTGGGGGCGATTCTCTACGAGCTCTCGGCGGGCAAGCCGCCGTACTCGCCGGGCGAATCGCGCGATGTGCGGTTCGGCTGCGCAATCAGCAGAGATCTCACGGTACACACGCGTGGCTTCCTGAGCGCGTCCGACGTGCGCTTCTAGCAAGCTTGGTACCGCAACGCGGCGACCTGCTGCGCGAGCGCTACGCTCAATCTCGATCTGACGAACGGCGTCGCGATCCCCTGGAACTGATCGGGATGCGGTCAAGAACAGCGAGCACGAGGGGCGAAGCAAGGCGCGCGCTCATTTCCAGCTCCCGTCACGCGAACTGTACGTCCAGTACTCGGTCGAGCCCGGCCCCGTGTGGGTCTCGAGGACGAAGGTCTCATCCTCGTTCAAGCGGTAGAGCGAGCGCGAATCGCAGAGCCACGGCGCGTCGGTGACGAGCTCGGTGCCGTCGATGTCCTCGGGATAGTGGCCGTGGTCGCTCCGCCACTGCTCCAGCTTCGACGCGAGGCGCTCGCACCACTCCTTGGCCTCGGCGATTCGAGTGGTCTGCACTGCGATTGCCGCCATGAAGCCCGGGACCTGCAGCGTGCCGACACAAGCGATTCCGGTGAGCACCGTGAAGAGTGTTCGCCGCATGCGTTCGACACGCCCGCGCTCCGGCGTCAATCGGACGATGAGCAGCACTCCGGCGATCAGGAACGGCGTGGCGAAGGCCAGTCCGAAGATCATCAGCCAATGACCGTCCGGCTCGCCGAGCCATGCCCACCAGATCGAGTACACAGCACCGAGCGCAGCCAATACAGCAAGCGGGAGTTGCCAGACGCTCTGCTGCAAGGAAGTTCCCACGATGAATGCTCACGCTCGAACGAGAGCATCTCGCCGCTCGCGCGGACTCGCAAGTCCGGTGTCGATCGACATCCGCGCCGAACTCGCGCGCCTCGCGCAGTCCGTCGCGTCAGCTCGAGTGGATCCAAGTCCGCTCGTTCGAGCTGAATCTCCAGGCCGCATCGAGCCCCACGTCCGCGTAGAAGTAGACGGTGTACGTTCCGTCCTCGTTCCGCCGGTAGAGCCAGCGAAGGTCACACAACTTCGGCGGATCGACGACGAACGGTGTCTCCGCCAACGACTCGGGACACGCGCCGTGCTCCTCTCGCCAGGCCTCGAGGTTCGCGCCGAGCTCCTCGCACCATGCCTTGGCTCGGCTCACGTGCATGCGATGGATCGCCCACCCGGTCGAACATCCCGGGAGTTGGGCCAAGCCGACGCACAGCAGCACACCGAGCGTCTTCCGGAAGGCCTGACCGGCGCGCTTCACTCGATCGCAGGCCGAGTCCATTGCGACGCAAATCACGGTGAGCGCGAGCACGACGGGCGTGCACAAGAGGAGCAGTCCGAGCGCCAGGAAGTGCAGGAACGGCGTGCCGGGGAGCGCCAGCGCGAGCCCCGAGGCGAGGCTGATTCCGGCCGCGATGGCGTACGGAGAATTCGACCAGGACGCGGGGATGGAGACTCTCACGATAGGCACTGCGCATCCGAGCGAGCATCTCGGGCGCCAGCGGGGAGCGCAAGGCGCTCACGAGTAGCTGCGCCCGGTGCCTGGCTCGACTGTCCACTACTGCCCCAATTCTGGGCCAGTCGCGGACAGTCGAGCCAGGCACCGGACGCAGCTACTGAGTACTCAGGGTTTCGCGCGCGGACCCGTCCAGGATTGGAAGCCGCCGGCGAGGTTGATCAGGTCGTCGTGGCCCTTCGAGGAGAGGAACTCGCACGCGGCGGCCGAGCGCGCGCCGGCGGCGCAGTAGATGAGGAGCGGTTTGCCGCCCTTCGTGATTTCGCGCCAGCGTTCCTCGATGGCTTCGATCGGGACCACTTGTGCGCCGGGGATGATTCCACTCGCCGTCTCGTGGGGGCTGCGCACGTCGAGCACGCGCACCGTTCCCGCGGTGACGAGCGCGAGTGCTTCGCGCGTGTCCATCTCGCGCCACAGTCGGCCCTCGAGGATCTGATCACGGTCGAGCTTCGCGCCGCTCGCGACGAGCGCGAGCAGGCGCCGTGCGTCCGTGAGCTTCGCTTCGACTTGTTCCAACGCGGCTTCGGTCCGTCGTCGCGCATCCTCCTTGGCTTCGTCGGCAGCGCGCTGTGCATTACCGGCCGCGCGCAGCGCGACGAAGCCCACGAGGAACGCGCCCGCTGCCACCAAGATCGCACCGATTTCCATCTCAATCGCTCCTTCGGCCGAGGACCGCGATGCTCGCGGTGAAGCCATGCAGGAAGTTCCGGCCCCCGACCGGACCGATTTCGCCGGCGGCGAAGAATCCGGCGGCGGGGACGGCGGCTCCGAAGCCGTCGAGCAGGCAACCGATGTCGTGGTCGGGCCGGCCGAACATGCGCACGCCGCGTCCGTTGCACGTGAACATCAAGGCGCCGATCTCGGACGGGTTCTGCGCGGGACCGCTGCGGGACCGCACGATCTGTTTGAGGTCCTCGCCGGCCGTGCTCGGATCCCGTACCAGGAACTGGACCGTCATCCCGTTCCGGATCGAACCGTCGGCGACGACGATCGCGCGCTCCTCCTGTTCGAGGCCGAGGATGCCGCGGACGAGGAAGTCGCCGCGTTCGAACGTGCTCTTGCGCGCGTCGATCGCGAGGCCGAGGAACGGTCCGCGCTCGAGCAGCTTCTGGTCCGCCGGAGTGAGCCCCTTCGCGACCTCGACGAGCACTTCGAGCGCCGGACGGCCGCTCAGCTTCATCACGTAGTTCTCGCGCGCGTTCGTGATCACGAACGGTTTGCCGACCGGGCGACAGCCTTGGCTCACGACCGGGCGAATTTCGACCGCGCCCTCGAGCACGACGCCGACCGCGCCGCCTTCGACGACGCCGTCCTGCGTGAAGAGCAAGTTCTGCCCCGGCCCCGAGCCGCCGCTCGCCATGCCGCCCATCGTCGGGACGCCGGCGAGCTTGTCGTTCACGATCTCGAGGAACTCCGACGCGGGGAATGAGTACGGGTCCGCGAGGATGAGGATCGAGGCGCGTGACTTGTCTTCTACTTCAGGAAAACCCTCGAAACGTAGCGTCGTTTCGCCCTCGGCTTCAGCGGTGATAGCGAAAGGGCGCACGACCGTCTCGGGCATCACGGCCGCGAACGCGGACAGCGCCGGCCCGTTCTCGATCTCGCGTGTGTTCCCCACGATGCCTTCGCCGGTGCAACCGATGACGATGGGTGAGTGCAGTGCCTTCGCGATACGCGGCCCGAGGTCTTCGATCGCCGATCCGTGGTGGTGCGAGACGAAGACGGCGACCAGATCGGGTCGCGCGCCGTCGAGTCCTTCCACGATGCCGGCTACGACCTCGCTGAAAGCGATGTCGGACTTGGACGAGACGGAGAGCGCGCTGGCGAATCGAGGGGCGGACATGTTGCTGCCGCGATCCTCGGGAATCGGACCCCTCGAGTCGAGGGGGCGAATCGATGCGCTGCCGTGGACGATGCGCGCACCGGCCGAGACGCGCGCTATTCGGCGCGGCTCCTCTGGAAGTCGAGCGGCGGTGGGCCGGACGACTTCACGGCCGATCAGGCCAGTTTTTCGATGTCGCCCAGCTTGCGCCAGCGCGTGATCGACGACGCATCGCACGAAAAATCGCGCTGTTTCACGTCGACGCCGTACGTCGCCGCGTCACGGATGTGGTGCTCGATATCCGCGCCCGAGGGCGGGTCCCACACGTCGACGTCGTGGAGGAAGACTTGGAAACCGTTCGTGTTGTCGAAGCGGCCGATGATGACGCGGCCGGTCTTCGTTTCGATCGCGACGTTCTGGCCGTGCGGTGCGGAGGCGATGGAGCTCATGGAGGAGGTGAGTCTAACGATCTAGGCACGCGTCCCAGCGACCGGGCAGCGGATAGGATCTGACTTTCCATGAAGCTCACGCCCCAACCCTGGATTTGGTTCAACGGCGCTCTCGTTCCCTGGGAAAAGGCACAGGTTCACGTGCTGACGCACGCGCTCCACTACGGCACCGCGGTGTTCGAGGGGATTCGGGCCTACGCGACGCCGAAAGGCCCGTCGATCCTGGGGCTCGACGCGCACATCACGCGCCTCTATCACTCGTGCAAGATCGTGGATCTCCCGATCCCGTACGAGCCCGCCCGCATTCGCTCAGCCGTGCTCGAGACCGTGCGCGAGAACCAGCACGAGGCCTGCTACATCCGGCCGCTCGTGTACCGCGGTTACGGCGCGCTGGGCGTGTGGCCCGAGGAAGCACCGGTCGAGGTAGCGATCGCGGCCTTCCCGTGGGTGAAGAAGGACGAGAAGGCGTCGCTGGAGCAGGGTTTGAGCGTGGGCGTGTCGAGTTGGCGACGCATGGCGCCCGACACGTTGCCCGCGATGGCGAAATGTGCGGGGAACTATGTGAATTCCGCACTGATCATCGTCGAGGCGAAGCGCCACGGTTACCAGGAAGGCCTCGCGCTCGACGTCGACGGGTACGTCGCGGAAGGCAGCGGTCAGAACCTGTTCCTCGTCCAGAACGGCGTCGTGCACACACCGCCGGTCGGGGCCTCGATTCTGGCCGGTTTCACGCGCGGCTCGGTGATCCAGCTTGCGCGGGACCACGGGATTCCCGTCGTCGAGGACCGCCTGCCGCGAGAGATGCTCTACACGGCCGACGAGGCGTTTTTCACGGGCACGGTGGCCGAGGTCACGCCGATCACGAGTGTCGACGGCAAGCCAGTGGGTTCTGGAAAGCGCGGGAAGATCACCGAACAGCTCCAGAGCACGTTCTTCGCGATAGCGCGCGGCACAGCGCCCGATCGACATGGTTGGCATACGCCCGTGCGTTCCTGAACCGGAACGGTGTGACTCGAGCGGCGGAGCCAGCGAGGATGCGAAGCGGCCTGCGGAACGCGCCGCGGCCCGTTCCCTCGCGATTTCTCCCGCTGGCGTAGCGCGGACCGGCAGTTGCTCGGCGCTCGACCTCGAGGCGAGTGTCGTGCTCCACGCGGTAGGCCACCCGAGAACCTGTTCGGAAGCGACTCCCCAGCCTCGAAGGACCCCGTTGCCACGCTGTGCGAGGTGAGGGCGTTCGAACACGTCACCTTCTTGGACTCCGTGATTCGTCCATGACGACCCTGCTCCTACTCGCATTGGCCTCGCTTCTGCGCTCTGGCTCCGGTGCGGTCGTGCCGTTCGAGGTCGAGATCCGTCGCACGAGCGCGCACTACGCCGTCGTCGAGGGCGAGCTGCTCGCGGCCGACACGTCGCATCTCTTTGATGCACAGCATGCGGCGCGGCAACGACTCGTCGCGACTCTGCGCGACTACCGCGAGCGCGCCGACTTCGGCCGCGGCGATGATCCCGCAGCGCGCCGGCCGTGGTTCGTGGACGCCGAAGGTCGCCGCTGCGCCATCGCCGAGTTGCTCCACGCGACCGGTGAACTCGCTCTCGTCGAGCGCGTGCGCACGACGAACAATCACGCCTGGATCCTCGAATTCGCGGGCGACGCAGCGTTCGAGCGCTGGCTGCGCGACAACGGACTCACGTTCGACGAGGCCGCACGCATTCAGACGCCGGTGTTCGAGGTCGGGCCGGGAGACACGGTGCCTCCGTCTGGGCCGACGCGGCCGGCACCGGGCCCGCTCGTGCCTCCGCTAGGCACGAGC
>JAYTBY010000763.1:0-5835 GCA_043736755.1 Planctomycetota bacterium
CCGGTCCCGCGACTGGCGCCACCGGTCCTGCGACGAGTGGACCGAGCGGCGGTGTGCGGACCGGTTCGGGTTCCGGACCGACGACCTCGCGCGGCCCGAGCACGGGCGCGCCGAGTGCGGTCGGGATGACGACGACCGCCGACGACGGTTGGTGGCTTTGGTGGGAGTACGCGAAGCTCGAGTTCCTCGTGCCGAACCGGCTTTCCCTCGCGAACGCGCCGATCACCGGCGACGACGTCGCGGGTGCGCTGCGCGAAGCGATCGAACGAGCTCGCCGCGCCGAATTGCCGCGGTTCGTCGAGGCCGCGCGTGCGCCGGACTCTGTCGTGCGCGCTGCCGCGGCTGTCGCGTTGGGCGCCACCGGTGGACGTGATGCCGTCGAGCCGTTGCTGCGACTGCTCGAAGATCCGAGCCAGGACGTGCGGCATCGCGCGATCCTCGCACTCGGCGCGACAGGTTCGTCGTCAGCCGGGCTAGCGCTCCTCTCGATCGCACGCGCCGGCACTCACATCGAAGGTTCGCGCTCGACGCTGTCGCCGTACGCGCGCTCGATCGCGATCGTGGCGCTCGGACTCGCGCGCCGCGCCGGGCTCGATCAGCCCGTCGACGCAGCGATCCTCTCCATCGTGCGCGATCGGCCGAAGAGCGAGCGCGAAGGCGTCGCGATCGCCGCGATGTTCCACCAAGTGATCGCGCCGACGGAGGAACTCGAGGCGCTCGCGCTGGAGCTCGCACTCGACGACGACGAATCCCCGAGCGTGCGTTGCCGTGCGACGGAAGCGCTGGGTACGACGCACGATCCGAAGACTCTGGCGAAGCTCCAGACGTTGCTGTCGGGGCCGCGCATGGACGTCCGACGATCGGCGGCGTTGGCGCTCGGCGCGACGCGCGACGCGGCTGTGCTGCCCGCATTGCAGAGCGCATGGGAGATGGAAGCCGAACCGCTGACGCGCGGGTTCGTCCTGATCGGCATCGGTCGCCTCGGCGGCGCGAAGGCGCACGCGTTCCTCGGCAAGGTGCTCGAGAACGGCGAAAGCGGTCAGCGGCGTTGGGCTGCGCTCGGCCTGGGCGTCCTGACGCGCGAGACGCGCGACCCCGAGACCTCGAAGATCCTGCGTGCGGCGTTGGAGCGCGAGAAGCACGCGGATGGCCGTGCCGCTTACTGGATCGCTTTGGGGCTCATTCGCGACGAGGCTTCGATCGATCGACTGGCGGGCGAGCTCGCGAATGCCGCGGATGCGCGTCAACGGATGTACGCCGCGACGGCGCTCTCGCTGGTAGGCGGTTCGCGTCCGGCGCCGATTTTGCGCGAGCGTCTCCCCAAGGAAACGAACGCGATGGCGCGCGTCGGAATCACGCAGGCGCTCGGAATCCTGGGCGAGAATCAGGACGTCATGGGGATGCGCGGCGCACTCGAAGAGCTGGCTGAACCGGGCCTGCAAGGCATCGCGGCCACCGCGCTCGCCTTCCACGGCACGCCGGAAGCGCTGGCCCAGTTGAGCGACCTCGCGCGCGGCGATGTCAGTACGAGAGTGCGCCGTGCCGCGTCGATCGAAGGGCTCGGGCTCATGCTCGCGCGCTCGGAGCCGTTGATGTTGTCACAGCTCTCGCGGCGGATGAACTACACCGTCATGCCCGATTGGGCGCAGGCGATCTTCCAGACGACGTTGTGAATCGAGCGGCCCAGCGGGCTTGACTCGAAGCAGGGAGCGGCGCGCGGCACCAACGCGCGCCGCGCTCGTTCACCGCGGCACGATCCGTGACCTCATGAGTCGGTCCACGGGTCCACGCGACGGATCGAGGAGCGAGAGGACGATGCCTGTGCCGTGGAGGGCCGCGGTGACGCCGAACACGGTCCACCCGACCCACGCGACGCTCGTTATGAACATCGCCACCGCGATGCCATAACCTGCGACGAGCGGCACTGCGAACACGGCGGTCCGGATCAGTCCGAAGACGCGCGACGCCCTGCGCCCGTTTCTGCGTCGAATCGAGAGTCCGAACAACCGGAACGACAGTCCTCCCGGCCAGATCACGCACGACAGGAATGCGACCAACATCCAGCCAGCCGTCGAACCAGCGATCGCGGTGGCCGCGACCAAACCCGGCGAGGACTTGAGAAACCCCATGCCGTTCATCGGGTCGCCGGACCCGCGCTGAGCGCGGATCGCATCGCGCGCCTGCTCGAACTCGGCGAGCGTCGGAGTCGGCACGATCCGGCGAGCGTCGGCGACGACCTCGTTGTCCGCTTCAGACATGCCGGCCGGGAGGTTCGCTCCGAAACCGTGCGTCGACTCGTACGAGATCAACGTGTAACGCCAATGACGCGAGTCCTCGTCGAGTTTGGACTTGGGTCGCTCGGCTTCGGCGCCTGCGGGGCTCTCACCGCCCGAGGGCCTGCCGTCGCTCGAGAAGCCCCCACCACTCAAGCGGCTCCCGTCGATCACTTCACCCGTGCGCACCTCGGTGACGGCGAGGCTCAGCTCGACCGCTTGCGGCATGTAGTCCACCATCAACACGAGCACCACGACGGAGAGAGCAGCGAATAGACCGAGGAGGAGCGTGCTCACGGCGAGCTGGGCCGAGCGCGTTCGACGATCGACGTCGGCGGCCGAGGCTTGCGAAGACGTCAGCGCGGTTCGGAGTGCACGCAGGTCCGAGAATCGCGGTTCCGAACCGGTCAACGCCGCGACCAAGGGCTCGGCGTGCACCGGTAGGTCGGGCGGGAATCGGCGCTCCGGTCCGATCGACAGCAAGGCTTGCGCGGTGGCGCCGATCAAGCCGACGGCATCCAAATCCGCCCGTCGCGGAGGCACGGACTCGTCGAGCAACC
This sequence comes from Planctomycetota bacterium, assembly GCA_043736755.1. Taxonomy (GTDB): domain Bacteria; phylum Planctomycetota; class UBA1135; order UBA1135; genus JAEUHZ01. The sequence goes on from JAYTBY010000763.1 coordinate 2,834, forward strand.
GGACGTTCCAATTCCGATCGAACCAGACTTGGTTCAGGGACAAGGTGAGCGGTGCACCGACTTCGGCCTCCGAGCGCTCGATCTCGTCGGCGAGGGTGGACAGTGCACGCTCGGTCATCGGCCACTCGAGCGGCGCGCGCCGTTCCGCCAAGCGTTCGAGGCCCGATCCGCCCGGGGATTCGAAGACGTCGGCTTGTCCACCCTCGGCGCGCAAGCTCTCCAGCCACCGCAGACGTGCGGGTCGGCCGAGCGATCGCCGCTTGTCGCCCGTTCGCGCGCCGGACTCGCGGAATTGGATCCACACGCTGCGCTCGAGTTGCTCGTCGCGTGCGTGGACGAGCTGGCCACTCTCGGTCGTGGCGACGAGACCGAGCACGCGATAGCCACCGAGTCGCTCGGGCAAGGGACGCGTCGGCTCGGCGTGCGGAGCCTCGGGTGGCGATTCGATGCGCGAGCGTTTGCGGAATGGGAACTGGGATTGGATGACGCGCGTTCCCGTCCACAGCTCGTGCGGTCCGCGCCAACCGTTGCGCCGACGCATCGTGCTGATTCGGAACAGGAAAGTGCCGAGGAAGATGAGCGGAGCGAGCAGCAGATACGTGCCTTGACCCGTCGGGAAGAGATGCAGAGGAACCAGCAGCAGGAGCGCGGCCACCTCGAACAGGAATGCGCGCGGGATGACGCGCACCCACATCGACGGCCCCGGACCCACGGGGGCGATGCGCAGGCCGAAGAGCCACTTCCCGATCGTTGCCGAGAACGCACCCTCGGAGATCGCGAAGTAGCAGACGGGGATCATTCCCATCGCGAGTTGCACGGAGAGAGGGAACGCCTGCCAAGGGCGTTCAGTGTCCGTGACGACGAACTCGGTCGAGGTCTGGAACATCGTCGAGGCCGAACTCGAAACGAAACCAGCGATCGACGCGTCGACCAGCCATGCGCTGAGTCTCCGAGGGATCGAGGCCGCGCTGGCCGAGGAACTCGAGAACGGCGTCAATGCGGCGCGAAGAGCGTCGAGGTCGCGATAGCGACGATCGGAATCGCGCTCCATGCCGCGTAGCACGACGCGCTCCAGCTCACGCGGGATGTCCGCGCGGATCGAGCGCATGCGCGCGGGGGACTCGGACAGGATGCGCGCGAGGACCTCGCCGACGTTCGTTCCACCGAACGGTGAACGACCTGTGAGCAGCGCGTAGAGCGTCGCCGCGCACGAATACTGGTCACTGCGAGCATCGATCGGTCGACCGCGGATCTGCTCCGGGCTCGCGTAGAGCGGCGAGCCGAGGAACTGGCCCGACTGCGTCAGTTCGATGTCGCGCTCGAGCGTGCGCGAGAGCCCGAAGTCACCAATCTTCACTTGCCCGTCGGTCGTGACGAAGCAGTTCGAAGGCTTGACGTCGCGGTGGATGATGCCGGCGCGATGCGCGGCCTCGAGCCCGTCGATGACGTCCATGGCCCAGCGCACGGCCGTCTCGATCGGTAGGACTTCGCCGCGCGTGATCTTGTCTTGCAGCGTCTCGCCGCCGACGAGTTCCATAGCGATCGCCGGCGCTCCGTCGATTTGGTGCGCACCGTAGACGAATACGCAGCGCGCGTCGGAGATCGCCGCGGCGAGTCGCGCTTCGCGCCGGAATCGTTCGAACGCCTCGCCCGCGACCGAGAGCTCCTGCGCGAGGACCTTCAAGGCGACGATGCGGCCGGAGTCGAGCTCCTCGGCCTCGTAGACGATGCCCATGCCGCCGCGGCCGAGCTCGCGGAGGAGCCGGAAGCCGCCGGTCAGGCGCGGGAAGGTGCTCGGCGGCGTGGCAGGCACACGCACATCCTACGGCACGAGCAGTGCACAGGTCGAGGGTGTCCCGATTCGAGGTTGAGCCGCAAGTCTTGGGCGGTCATTAGTTTAGATACGGAATGAAGCGTTCCGCCTGAAGGCCTAGTTGATAGTGCAGTAGTATGCTGACGATATCACCCTGAGACGCCGAATACGGCGCGTCACCCCCCCCACATGGAAACTCGCAACACCTCTCGCGAAGTCTCGTTCCGTCCGCTGTCCGGCTACGGGATGCTCGCCTTCGTCATGCTCCTTCCCATCGCCGCGATCGGGGCGCTCGTGATGAGCGCCAACGCCTCGCCACGCGACGTGCCCCACGGCGGCGTGGTGGGGCTAGTCGTCTTCACGATGATCGTCTGGATCTTCCTCCTGCCGGGCTTCTTCATCGTCGAGCCCAACCTCGGCCGCGCGCTGGTCCTTTTCGGCAAGTACCGCGGGACAGCGCGCACCCCGGGCTTCTTCTGGACGAACCCGTTCACCTCGAAGAAGAAGGTCTCGCTGCGTGCGCACAACCTGAACGGCAAGACGCTCAAGGTGAACGACTTGCTCGGCAACCCGATCGAGATCGCTGCGATCGTCGTGTGGCAGGTCAGTGACACTGCGCAGGCGCTCTTCGACGTCGAGGACTACCTCACGTTCGTCGAGACGCAGAGCGAATCCGCGTTGCGCATGGTCGCGTCACGGCATCCGTACGACGATGGTCAAGCGACGGACGTGCACACGACCCTGCGCGGCAGCGCCGATCAAGTCTCCGAGGAACTCCAGCGCGAGCTCCAGTCGCGATTGCAAATTGCCGGCATCGAGATCCTCGAAGCGCGCCTGTCCCACTTGGCCTACGCGCAGGAAATCGCCGCGGCAATGCTTCAACGTCAGCAAGCCGCAGCGATCATCGCCGCGCGCAAGCTGATCGTGGACGGCGCGGTGGGCATGGTCGAGATGGCGATCGAGAAGCTCAGCGCGAACAAGATCGTGGTGCTCGACGACGAGCGCAAGGCGGCCATGACGGGCAACCTCCTCGTGGTCCTGTGCGGCCAACAGAACGCGCAGCCCGTGCTCAACACGGGCGGCCTCTACCACTAGCAGCCCGTTGAAAAAGTCCCTACTACGGCTTCGCGGGCACTCGCGCTGCGGCGTCGGGTTCGTCGGGCCGTGCTCAGCGGCCAAGAAGGCCGCC
>JAYTBY010000764.1:0-5830 GCA_043736755.1 Planctomycetota bacterium
AGGGCGGCCCAGGGGTTCTCGCTGAGTGCAGCGATGGCGCGCGCGTCACCGCGCTGACCGATCGCGCGCAGCAGCAGCGCATAGAGCGACAAGTCGTCCTTCGCAGCTTTGAGCTTCGCGCGGGCGAGCAACTCGTCGAGACCTTTCTCGTGCGGGTTGAATCGCAAGGCCTCGATCGCGGCCTTCTGCACCGCGAGGTCGCGGTCGGCGAGACCGCGGCCGAGTTGACGCACCACTTCCGCGTCCGCAATCGAAGCGGCACTCTCGATCGCTCGGATCCGCGGGCCAGCCTCGTTCTTGTCGAACGCCGTCTTGAGTTCGGTCACGGCGACCTTCACGCGCTCCGCGTCGGAAGCGATCGGCTTGTCGGCGGGCGGAGCCTGGAAGGATCCCAGGCACAGGAGGAGCAACGGGATCATCATGGCTGGATCTCGAACCGAACTACGCGCGGCGGGTAGCGGAGTAACGGCAGATGGGGGGCCTGCCCGAAATGCCCGGAGGCCGCGCGAGGCGGCCTCCGGGACACGAACTCGACCGAAAATCAGGTTGCGGGCACGACTTCCGACGGCTTCGTCTGGGTGAAGACCAAGTTCGCGCCGTCATCGCTGACGCGCACTTCGACCGGGTCCGAGGAGCCGGAGCCCATCCGCAGAATGTGCTCGGCCAGTGGATCCTCGACGAAGCGCTCGATTGCGCGACGCAACGGTCGAGCGCCGTAGTCCTCGGTGTACCCTTTCACGATGAGGAACTCGATCGACTTCGCGTCGAGCTCGAGCTTCACACCCTTGTCGACGAGGCGCTTCTTCACCTCATCGAGTTGCAGGTGGACGATGCGCGCCAAGTCCTCGCTCCGGAGCGGGTTGAACACGACGAGTTCGTCGAGCCGGTTCAAAAACTCCGGTCGGAAGTAACGCTCGACCTCGATCATGACGTCGGCGCGCATCCGGTTGCGGCGTTCGTCGTCGCTGGGCTTCGTCGCCTGCGACAGTCGGTCGAAGCCGAGCTTCGCGCCCGACTTCATCTGCTGAGACCCCAGATTGCTCGTCATGATCAAGATGACGTTGCGGAAGTCGACGTGCCGACCGAACGAGTCGGTGAGGCGCCCTTCCTCCATGATCTGGAGCAGCATGTTGAAGACGTCCGGGTGCGCCTTCTCGATCTCGTCGAGCAGAACGACCGAGTACGGGCGACGGCGCACCTTCTCGGTGAGCTGACCGCCTTCTTCGTAGCCGACGTAGCCCGGCGGCGCGCCGACGAGCCGCGACGCGTTGTGCTTCTCCATGTACTCGCTCATGTCGATCGTGAGGAGCGCGTCCTCGCTGCCGAACATGAACTTCGCGAGTTGCTTCGCGAGGAACGTCTTCCCGACGCCAGAGGGTCCGAGGAAGATGAACGAACCCATCGGGCGCTTCGGGTCCTTCAAGCCCGAGCGCGAACGTCTCACGGAACGCGCGATCGCGGTCACGGCGTCGTTCTGGTTGATCACGACGAGGCCGAGTTCCTTCTCCATCTGGAGCAGGCGTTCGGCTTCGGCTTTCTCGAGGCGCGTGAGCGGCACACCGGTCATCTTCGAAACGGTTTCCGCGATGACCTCCGCGGTCACTTCGCCAACCTGCTCCTTGTCGGCCTGCTCGGCGCGCCAGCGAGTCTGCATCTCCTCACGCTTCTTCTTGAGCTGATACGCCTGATCGCGGAGCTTCGCGGCCTTCTCGAAGTCCTGGGCGCTGACCGCTTCGTCCTTCGCACGCTCGAGGCGCTCGATCTCGGTCGAGACGTCGCGCAGGTCGGGCGGAGCGACCATGGCCTTGATGCGCACGCGCGCACCGGCCTCGTCGATCACGTCGATGGCCTTGTCCGGCAGGAAGCGGTTGTTGATGTAACGCGTCGCCAATTCGACGGCCGTTTCGAGCGCATCCTCGGTGTAGCGCACGCGGTGGTGCGCCTCGTACTTGTCGCGCAGACCCTTCAGGATCTCGATCGTCTCGGCCGGGCTCGGCGGTTCGACGTTCACGGCCTGGAACCGACGTTCGAGCGCGCCGTCCTTCTCGATGTGCTTGCGGTACTCGTCCAGCGTCGTGGCGCCGATGCACTGGATCTCACCACGTGACAGCGCCGGCTTGAGCACGTTGGACGCGTCGATCGCGCCCTCGGCGCCGCCGGCACCGACGAGCGTGTGCAGTTCGTCGATGAACAGCACGACGTCGCGCACGCGCCGCACTTCGGTCATGACCGCCTTGATGCGTTCCTCGAACTGACCGCGGTACTTGGTACCGGCGACCATGAGGGCGAGGTCCAGCACGACGATGCGCTTGTTGCGCAGGATGTCGGGCACGCGGTTCTCGATGATCTGCTGCGCGAGTCCTTCGACGATCGCAGTCTTGCCGACGCCCGGTTCTCCGAGAAGCACGGGGTTATTCTTGGTGCGACGGGAGAGGATCTGGATGACGCGTTCGATCTCGTTCGCACGGCCGATGACGACATCGAGCTTGCCTTCGCGCGCGAGCTCGGTCAGGTCACGTCCGAAGCTGTCGAGCGCTGGCGTCTTGCTCTTGCCTTGCGCCTGACTGCTGCCTTGGGGTTTCTCGCTGCCCTCTTGCTGCGATCCCTCTTCCTCCTCCTCCTCGTTCGATTCGGCTCCCAGGAAGTCGAGGACTTCCTCGCGGACGTCTTCGAGCTTCACGCCGAGGTTCAGGAGGACCTGCGCCGCGATGCCCTCGTTCTCCTTGATCAAGCCGAGGAGCAGGTGCTCGGTGCCGATGTAGTTGTGGCCGAGGTTCGAGGCCTCTTCCATCGAGAGCTCGAGGACCTTCTTGGCCCGGGGCGTGAAGGGCAGGTTCCCGACCGAGACCATGGTCGAGCCGGTCTTCACGATCTTCTCGACCTCGCTGCGAATCTTGGCGAGGTCGATCCCCATGTTCTTCAGGACGTTGGCGGCGACGCCGCTGCCCTCCTGCACGAGCCCTAGGAGAACGTGCTCGGTGCCCAGGTATTCGTGGTTGAACCTCTGGGCCTCCTGACGGGCCAGGTTCATCACCTTCTTGGCGCGGTCCGTGAAGCGGTCGAACATGGTGTCTCCGGGGCGCGTTCGCGGTGAGGACGACCTTGGGCGACGTGCCGGCGCCTGTAGGTCTGGTGATAGTAGCTAACTCTCGCCTTTCGGCCATTCGGCCCGGCGGGATGTAGCACAGCTGTCAGGATGCAGAACGCTCGGGTTGTAGCCGACTGGAGGCTGAATTCGAGGCGCCGAACGCGGGTCGCGTGAGAAGGGGCTGCAAGTTGTTCGTCCGCTTCGTTTCGCGAGGAAAGGGCGGCGGAGACGATCCGGCGATTCGCACACGGACTCGAACGCCACCTGAGACGGCCTCCAGCGAATCGAGGCACCGACGGGCGGTGTGATCGGTCAGCTGGCCCGCGGTTCTTCGAGCTGACGCAGTTCGTCGCGCAGACGCGCAGCGTTCTCGTACGCTTCCTCGCGGATCGCGATCTCGAGCTTCTGCCGGAGGTCGACGAGTCGCTTCTCGCGATCGAGCGCGAGCGCGTCGCTCGGAGCGGCCGGCATCTGTGCGTCCGTCCCCGGCAGTCGACCCACGTGCTGGCGCGCGCCGTGAACGCGCTCGAAGACCTCGCCCAGGTGCGCGGCGAAAGCTTCGTAGCACTGGGGACAACCGAGGCGTCCCTTCCGGCGGAACTCTTCGAGTTGAAGCCCGCATCCACCACATGTCGGGCCGCCCTTGCGGCGCGTCTGCTTGGCCGTGATCTGCAAGAGCTTCCAGATGTCGAGCTGGGCCTTCTGCAGCGCCGGCGCGTGCGGCAAGTCGAGCGTCTGCGCGCAAACCTCGCACAAGTGCTGCTCGCTGTAGGTCGCAATCGGCGCGACGGGAGCGTGCGCCGCGCTGTCCGCTTCGATGTCGCCCGTCACACTCGCAGCGGTCACGATCGTCCCGGGCGGAGTTGCCGGAACCGGGGATGAGTCGGTGGGCGAGGCCGCGGCGCAGATCTCGGTCACGTGGACCGTCGCGGCGTTCTTGAGGCAGTTCTGGCAGATCATCCCGTTCGGCGGCGGTACTTACGCCTCCCTAGAGGTCTAGCCCCCGCGGCTCGCCTTGTCGAGACGGCGTTCCTGAGCCGTGCCAGGGACGGTGCCGAAGGGCGCGAGGCTGCGCCGGAAGTCCTGGGCACGCGCCTCGAAATTCAGGTACTGGTCGTAGCTCGCGCAGGCCGGTGAGAAGAGCAGAGCTTCCCCCGGTCCCATCTCCGAAAAAGCGGCCTCCACGGCCTCCTGGACGGTCTCCAGGGCGCGGACCTCGAACCCCGCTGACCTCATGGTCGCACTCAGGAGCGGCGCGGCCTTACCGAAGGTAACTACCCGGCGGACACGGCCTCGCGCGGCGGCCACCAGCGCGTCGAGCGGTAGATCCTTGTGCTTGCCGCCCGCGATCCACGTGAACCCCGGTTCCAGCGATCCGAACACGGAGAGCGTCGAGTCGGGTGTCGTCGAGACGCCGTTGTCGAAGACGCGGTGCCCCGCGAACAGACCCAAGTCCTGCATGCGGTAAGGCAGCGCCTCGAGCGTGGGAATCGCCGCTGCGAGTGGCGCCGCTTCCACGCCGAGCGCGCGAGCGAGGCCCAGCGCGAGCAGTGTGTTCTCGCGTTGGAACTCGCCCGGCAAGCGCAACGCATCGATGCGCCCGAGCGATTCGCGATGGAGTCGGAAGTGCCCGTCGCGCACGTTGAGCCCACGATCGGACGACCGAGTGGGGAACGCGTCGATGCGGCGCAGCGTGGGCGAACCCCACGTCGCGAATCGCGGATCCTCGGCCGACAAGACGGCGATGCCGCCGTGTGCGAGCGCCAGATCGACGATGCGCCGTTTGGCGGCGGCGTAGGCCTCGATCGTTCCGTGGCGATCGAGATGGTCGGCGAGCACGTTGGTGACGCACACGGCCTCGACTCGCGGCGCTTCGATGCAGAGAGCACGAGCCGACGGAAGCGCTTCGAGCTGGTACGAGGACATCTCGAGGACGACGATTTCGTCCGCGGTCATCGGTTCGGCCACCTCGAGCAGCGATCGGCCAATGTTCCCGCCGAGGTGCGCCTGCCATCCGGCGGCGACGAGGAGCTGATGCAGCGTGTTGCAGGTCGAGCTTTTCCCCTGCGTGCCCGTCACCGCGACGATGCGGGCTCGGCACAGAGCGAGGAACAACTCCATCTCGCTCGTGACGCGGACGCCGGCCGCGCGCGCCGCGACGAGCCAGGTGTTCGTCGGCGGGACCGCGGGGTTCGCCACGACGAGGTCGGTGCTCACGAAGTCCTCCTGGCAATGTGTGCCGAGGACGAATCGCACCGGGAAATCGGCCAATTCCGCGATGGCCGGAGCCAGTTCGAGCGCGGACCGTGTGTCGGTCACCGTGACCAGCGCCCCGCGTCGACAGAGGAAACGCGCCGTAGCGGCGCCTCCCCCGAAGAGGCCGAGTCCTTGAACCGTGACGCGTCGGTGGGCGAGATCGAGCAGGTGTTTCACGGTGGTTTCGAGGGTCGCAGTCTGCAGTGCTGGCCGAGCTCGCGACGGTTCCGGTCGCGAAGTCCGACAGCTCGACGTCGATCGATAAGGGTCAGTCCTCGGGCACGGCGGGTGGCGCTGGCACGGGGATCGTCGAGGGCCGCGGCCCGCTCGGTTCGGCGAGCCGCAGACTCTCCGCGCGCTGGAGCACAGCTGCGAGGTCGGGACGCGTGACCGGGCCGATGTCCCGTTCCATCGGGACCTCGACACTGCGGATGTCCTTCCAACCGATCGGGATCAGGACCTCGGTCACGAGGTCGATCGGAAAGG
>JAYTBY010000765.1:0-2680 GCA_043736755.1 Planctomycetota bacterium
GCCAGTAGCGCGGCGCTCCCGTGACGTCCAGGATCGGCGAGGCCGAAGGCGCACGCTCGTTCTCCCCGGTGTTGGCGGCGACGAACAGGCTGTTCGTGACCGATCCGTCCCAGTGGATCCGCGCGCCCCAGATGTCGTCGTTCGTGGAGCTGGTCTCGTGCTGCCACAGGATGATCCACTCCTGGTCGGCGAACGGTGCTTGGCCGTTCGTCTTGCTGACCGACGGAAACTGGTCGTTCGTCGTGCTGGAGTTCGCGAGGAAGTTCGTCGTCGGGTTCAAGAGTGTCGAGTTCGAGAGCACGATCTGCGCGTGCACGTCGTAGTCGCCGCCCGTGTCTTCGCGCTGCCAAACGACGCAGTAGTACGTGGGTCCGGCCGTCACGGGATCGCCGCCGACGTCCGGAACCGTCTTGTCGCCGACTTCGCTGCCGCTGATCGTGAACTGAGTGCCGACGGCGCCGCTGAACGCGCTGATCGTGCGGCCGCGGATGATCCGCGTCGGGCTGACGCCGACTTGGGCAACGCACAGGAACTGACTTTGGATGTTGTTGTTCGCGACCTTCGGGTTGCGCCAGTCGTCGGTCGTGAAGTCGATCGTCGCGGTTCCGATCAGGACCTGATCGATGTACCGACGTCCGTACACGTCATGGTCCGTAGCGCTGAACTGATCCTCGTAGACGACGAGAAAAGTGTTGAAGGTGTCGTCGTAGGCCACGTCCGACTGCCATTCGGACTCGCTGTCGACGTCGACGGAAATCGTGCTCGTCAGCGGATCGATGACGAGCGGCAGTTCGGCCGTCGCGACGAACGCGGCCGGGACGACGAGCTCGATGCGGCCTTCGGCGAGGCGCGATTCGATGTCGACCTTCGCGCCGCGCGCGTCGAGCGCGAACGCGCGACCGTAGCGCACGTGACCGAGCTCGTTCTCGAAGCGGAAGCCGGCGTCGTCGGAACGGCTCGCGAGTTCGCTCGCGACGTCGATCGAGACGACGAGTTCGCCGCGCGACGGCAGCGTGTCGAACACGAAGCGCTGTTCGATCGAATCGGCGGCGACGACGTACTGCTCGACGAACGAGCCGCGCTCGAACGCGACGACGTCCCCGTCACGGGTCGCGGGCGCGCTCGCGACGAACTCGACGGAGGCACCAGCGCTCGTCACGGAATCGACCGTGAAACGCACCGGGAAGTTGCGCGGCGCGTTCGGCCCGAGGCGGGGGATGAACGTGGCGCCGTCCGTCCCAAAGCTCGCCTTGAACGAGCGGCCGCGCGTCCAGACGTTGCCGAGCTCGTCGACGTCGTAAAGGGGGAACGGGAGTTCGGCGGCGAGGCGCTGGGCCGGAGCCTGCCGTCTCGCGGCCGTGCCGACGAGGGGCGCTGCGACGGCCGGCAGTTCGAGCGGCAAGCGCGTCGCGTCGTCCTGGAACGGCGCCGGGAGGGCTGAGTCGATGTCGAAGGACGGCGCGAGGGGACGCGGCGTCTTGACGTCCGCGCTCGCCGAAGCGGCGAGAGTGCACAGGGCCGCGAGCGCGGCGAAATTCGTGGGTCGCATGGGGAATCGAAGGTCGGAGTGGGGGCTACCCACCCGATCCGGGCCGATCGGCCGGCGTTACAGCCCTTTCCGCGGAATGAAGTCGGGCCGGAGCGCACCGCGTGGCGCGCTCCGGCCCGTACTTCGAGTCCCCGTGTCCGAACTACGGCTCGAGGCGGGCTCGCAGCGCGTCCTCGTGAGCCCCGAGGCTCGCGGAGGTCGTAGGTCGTGCGAGTCCGGCGAGGACCTCCGGCTTCGCGTTCGCGATGCGCGCTCGCAACGCTTCCTGTCTCGGCGTCAGCGTCCCCGGTCGCGTCGCGTCCGTCGCGGCGAGTTCGGAATTCAAGCGGATCGCTTGTGCACGGGCGAGCGGGAGGAGGTCGAGCTCGCGCACGCGCTTCAAGCTGCGCAAGTCGTCGGAATCCGGAGCGCGACGCACGTCGCCCTCGAGGACCTTGCCGCGCTCGCGCAACGCCTCGGGCAGGCTCGCGATGTCGGCGGCGCGCGGCACGTAGACGCCACGCGCGCAGTCGAACTCCGCCGCCGCCAGCGCGAGGTCCCGCAACGCGATGCGACGTGCGTCGTAGCGCACGTCGACGACTTCTTTCCCGTCGAGGAACGCCGGCGTCGCGTCGAGAACTCCGTCGAGACCGCCGAGGTGCGCCTGTCCTTCCCAGAAGCAGTGCATTGCGAACACGACGCGTTCGGCCTTCTTTGCGCGCGCTTCGAGCAATGCCAGGTCGAACCAGCGAGGAACTGTGACCTTCGCCGTGATCAACGCCTCGCCCATGCGCTCGACGAGCGCGGCCTCGCTCCACACGCCGTCTCGTCGCTCGATCACGTCCTGCCCGCGCCCATCGAGGAAGCGCACGACCGGGTTGTTCCAGGACGGCTCACCGAAGCGCTCGAGCGCCTTCGCGTCCGCTCCGCCTTCGTTGTTGAAGACGCACACCGGGACGAACAGCGTTTCGATCGCCTCTACGACGAGCGGGTGCGAAAGTGGGCCTCGACCGAAGCCCTTGCACGTCGATCAACCCGGAACTTCTTGGAACAGCGCGAAGACGGGCCTGTTTTCCTTCTGCGCGAGTTCGAGCGCGACGTCGACGTCACGCGGGAAACGGACGCGCCCGAGTTCGGGCGGATTCGAGGCTC
>JAYTBY010000766.1:0-5823 GCA_043736755.1 Planctomycetota bacterium
TCGACGGCGAATTGCTGCACGGAAAGCCCCTCGATATCGACGCGCTTCAAGGCTGCGGCGTACTGCGGCTCGAGCGTGTCGGCGAGACCAAGGATGCAACGGCAGACCTCGGATTCGCTCCCCGCGTCGAGCGCGAGCTCGGATTCGATCTCCGTGGTTGTGCGCAGGGGGCTCGCGGCACGCCGACGATGGTCGACGATCGCGTTGCGCAGCAAGCGGAAGAACCACGCCACGGTCGATTCGTTGGAGCGCACGGAACTCGAGCGCTCGATCCCGCGCGCGAAAGCGTCTTGCAGGAGTTCCTCGGCCAGTCCGCGATCCAAAACGCGCCGCTCGACGAAGTCGAGGAATCGACGATGGTTCTCGACGAGCGTGGCGATGACCTCGGCGTTCGAGCCTCGGAGCACGTCGTCGAAATCGGTATCGGATCGTGGAAGGGTCATGGTGCTGGCAGAAAGATGGCACGGTCTGAGTCACCTTTCCTTGCGCGACCAGGATAACGAGAGCGCATCTTCGGGATGCCGCGCGGTGCTCAGACGAATGGCCGTGGTGTACTCGGCATGCGACTTGGATCGACGCTGCTCCGCGTGCGGATCCTCGGAACGGATCGAACCAGGTCGCGTGATGGCGCGCGCCGTTCGAGAATCGCGATCTCAGCTGCAGATCTCGAACGAATCCAACTCCTCAGGGAAGAGTTCCTGGTAGCCGTAGATCTCCAAGCAGTGGGGATCTCCGCGGAGCAGCCAGAGAATGCAGCCTGCGCCATGCTCCAACCGTGGGCTCACGAGGTCGGGCCCGTCGATGGGCGGAGCGTCCGTGCCCTGATCTGCCTCAGAGGACAGGTAGACGAAACATCCGTGACCCGTGTATTCGCGTCGATCGATCGCGGCCGCCCGGAGTTGAATAGCCAAGTCCGGTTGTCGACCGCCGATCCAGTCGAAAATCGCTCGCTCGACCTTCGATGCCTCCATTGGACTCATCCCATGTCGACGCTAACCGCGTCGGGTCGTCGATCGCCAGCCGCGAGTCATGGATTCGCTGCCGACGTGCGGCTTTCCTCGTCGCGGATGAAGGCTCGAGGAACGGACCTTCGCCGCGACTTCCGATCCTTCGAACGCGAGTGCTGTCGTTTCACCGACTGTCCGCGAACCGAGCTCGGACTCGAACTCCTCCACGGTCGGCAGGCTGCCCTTCAGACTCTTGGGGAGCGTCGCCAGGATCTTCGTCTCCCACTCGGCGACGCCGATCGGCTTCTTCAAGTCGCGCAGTGCGTACTCGACGACGATCTTGTCCTTGGACCGGCACAGCATCAGCCCGATCGTCGGCTTGTCGTCGGGATGACGCAGGAGATCATCGACGGCCGAGAGGTAGACGTTCATCTGCCCGACGAACGCCGGATCGAACGGGACTGCCTTCAGCTCGACGACCACGTAGCGACGCAACTTGAGGTGGTAGAAGAGCAAGTCGAGATAGCAATCGCGACTCGCGAACTCGAGGTGGACCTGTCGGCCGACGAACGCGAAGCCGTTGCCCAGCTCGAGCAAGAAGCGCTGGATGTGATCGACGAGCGCTTGCTCCACTTCGCGCTCGCGCCGCGGATCCGTCGTGCCGAGGAAGTCGAACAGGTACGGATCCTTGAAGACTTGACCAGCCATGTCCGAGTCCGCCGGGGGCAACGTGGACTTGAAGTTCGTGAGCGCCTTGCCTTTGCGCTCGTGGGCTCGGCCGTCGATCTTCAGCTCGAGGATGCTCCTGCTCCAGCCATTCTCCACGACCTGGCCGATGTACCAGTGCCGCGCGTTCTGGTCAGACACGCGATCGAGCAAGACGCAGTTGTGGAACCAAGGCATTTGTGCAGCAAGCTGCTGCACAAATGCCCGTGCAGGCCACGCGGCGGCGAAAGCCCGCATGTATTTCAAGTTCCGCGGTGAGAAGCCCCGCATTTCGGGGAAGGCTTCTCGCAGGTCTGCAGCCAGGCGGTCGATCACCTTCGCGCCCCATCCGGACCGTTGCTGCCGAGAGAGGATGACGTGGCCGATGTCCCAGTACAGGAGGACCATCGCCGAATTGGCTGCGAGTACGACGCGCGAGCGCGCCTGCTGGATCCGTTGCTTGATCCCGACGAGCGTCTTCGCATAGCCGCGAGGGAGCTCACTGCGTGATGGCGCGAGCGGAAAGATCACTCCGGCTCGCTGCGTTCGTCCGCGCGACTTCCGCGCGACGGGCCCAGCGCCATGAGCCGGTACGCTCTTCCTCGAGCGCTTCGTCGTTCGATCTGTCTTCTTCCTGGACGCCATGCGGAAGCTCCTGCGGGTCGGCGGGCAGCGGTGAGTCGAGTTGGACAGGCAGACTCTGCGTCTCCTCCCGGACGCTAACGACGCGAGGCCTACCCCGCGATCCTCGATCAGGCCAACGGACGCCATGTCGATCCGCGGTCGAGGGAAGGCTATTGGTCGAACTCGAAGGCTCGAGGGGGCGCGTTCGTTCCCCACTCTTGATCTCGGTGATGGGATCCCTCGGCGCGGTCGATCGCCGGCTTGTCTCGAACTCCCGCGTCGCTTCCCTCGTGAAGCGAATCAGCTGATCGACACGGAGACCGTGGCGCAGCGTCTTGCATCGAAGCCACGCCTGCGTCCCCCGCCTCCGCGAGTCGAGGACCGCCTCCGTCTCAAGGACCACGCTCCTCCCCGCCGATAGCCCCGAGGATCGCATCCGGACCCCCTCCGGCGGCGATCCGTCCGCGCATGTCCGCGGGCGCACCCTCGAGATACACGAAGAGAATTCCATTGAGGTCCCCGATGCGTCTTGGGAAGTACGCGATCCCCGCCACGTTCGCCGTCCTGGCCTTCTTCGCGAGCTGCTCCAGCAGCTCCGACGAGGTCACGTCGAATTCCATTTCCGCGGTGGTCCAGGACCTCGACGCGGATCCGACGGGTCAAACGACCACGCTCACCTTCGTCAGCTCGTACGGGCTCTCCGGCGCGACGATTGCGAACTTCGCGTCCGAGGACGGCGAGACGGCCACGTCCGTCGACGTCTCCGGCGCGGTCATCACCGTCGAGTGGGACGGCCGAGTCACCTCCACGAACCGTGTTCGCGCGACAGGTCTCACGAACATCCCCGAGGAGTTCTTCGCCGTCACGGCGAGCGACGACTCGGCGCCGGCGTTCGTGATCACTGGAGGGGCGCAGACCGCGGGTCTCGGCGGAGACGGCGTCGTCGTGACTTGGTCTGGTCCGTACGTCGTCGAGAGCGACGTCGAGGACCTGGACAACTGGACCCTCACGATCGATGGCACGACGATGGACCTCGACGGGTCCACGTTCGTGCTCAACCCGACCACGCAGGTCCTCACGATCACGCTGGGGAATCTCGCGAACCTCCACGCCGACTTCGAGTTCAGCACGAACGGCGTCCGCGGCGTCAACGACGTCACGGTCTCGACCACGGCCGTCGCCGGAACGGCGACGGGCGATGCGGTCTCACCGACGCTCACCTCCGCGGTTCAAAACCTCGACGAGGACGAGTTCGGTCGCGTCGTCGACTTCACGTTCAGCGAAGCGATGGACCCGGTCTTCTCGACCTCGATCGCGCACTTCACCGTTGCGGCTCCGGCCACGGCGACCAGCGTCGAGCAGCCCAGCGAGAACGTGCTGCGCGTGTCGTTCAGCGCGCCGATCGTGCCCGCGGCCGACGACGTCGACCTCTCCACTATCGTCGACGCGCACGGCAATTCGTTCACCGACGCGACCGTGCCCGTAACCCAGCCCTCGCCGGTCGTGAACGCCTTCGCTACCACGCCCGCCGCGACGACCGTGGCTGACGCGGGTGGTGACACGATCGTCGTGGAGACGACGCAGGCGCTCGATCCGGACACGGCCGAAGATCCGGCCAGTTGGACGCTCGTCGTCGACGGCAACACGATTCAACTCGCCGATCAGACGCTCACCTACGACCTCCTCGCGAAGACGCTCACGGTCGACCTCGCGTTCGACATGTCGAACGGCGTCGCGTTCACGATCACGGGCGTCTCGGTGCTCGACGTCGACGGCCAGACGTTCGCGCAGAGTTCGGGCGGCACCGTCTCCGGGGATTCCAGCGCGCCGCTGCTCTCCTCGATCACCCAGAACCGCAACGTGGACTCCGCCGGCAAGACGCTCGACGTTCGCTTCTCCGAGGACGTGCTCGAAGCTTCTGCCGAGACCCTGGGCAACTACGTGGCCAGCGGCGCGATGACGCTGCAATCGGCGACGTTGCTCGTCGGTCTCGACGCGGTGCGCCTCGTCTACGACGCGGTCGTCGTGCCCGGTGACGTCACGATCGCCGTCTCGAACGTGGAGGACCTGGCCGGGAACACGCTGACTGCGGTTCCGTTCGGAGCGGTGATCTCCACGGACAGCACGAGCCCGAGCCCGACGACGGCGTCTGCCAGCGCGGTCGCTGGCGGTGCGAATGACCTCGTCACAGTCCAGTTCAACGACGACATGCTCGAGACCGAGATCGAGGACGGCACGAACTGGACCCTCGAATCGCCCGTCGGGAGCAGCGTCTCGACGGCGAGCGCGACGATCGCGTACACGAGTGCCTCCCGCACCGTGATCCTTGCTCTGACCGGTGGCGGGAACTTCCAGCGCGGTGACGAGTTCCAGGTCGCGTTCACGACCTGCCGCGACATCGGCGGCAACACGGTCACGACGACCACGGTGACCGGCGACATCCTGGCCGAGGACGTTTCGCCCGAGGTCCACGCTGTGTACCGCGAGAGTTCCGTGTTGAACGAGCTCGTCGTGACCTTCACGGAGCCGTGCGCGAACCTCGACGATCTCTACGACGCCACGACGAATGCGGACGGTACGCGTTACGACCTGCGCGACTCGGTCGGCGTCTTCCGCGGCCGTCCGATCTCGGCGACGTTCAGCCTGGACGAACTCTCCGTGCGCCTCGGATTCGCCTTCACGGTGGCGTCCACCGACACGCTCGACGTGTTCGGCACGACCGACCTGTGCGGCAACGCGCTGATCCCCGCGCTGAACCTGTCGTCGGTCGCGGAGGATACCTCGACGCCCTCGTTCTCGACGGGCGCTTCGGCGGTCACGGCCATCTCCGGCGAGAACAACGACGAGATCGTCGTGGTGTTCGACCGTCCGATGAACCCGTGGGGGCTCAACGAGTCGGATCGCTACGAGTTGTCCGGCCCGAACGGCCTGGTCGACCTCACCTTCGCCACGTTCAGCTTCGATGGTGCCTCGACCGTCACGATCCGCTTGCGCGCCAATACGAACAACGACCTCACGACGGGCGCGAACTACTCGCTCTCGATCAACGGGGTCTTCTCGAGCCAGGCCGTCGAACGCACCGTCGCACAGACGGAGACTCCGATCGCGGCGATCGGTGACACCACGGCTCCGGTGGTGGCGACGACGGGTGTCCGTCTCGATCCATCCGATGCGAACTCGCTCCTCGTCACGACGGACGAAACCGTCGACGTGGCCGAGTCCGAGACCGCGACGAACTACGACTTGAATTCCGGCACGATCGCCACAGCGGCGGATCGAATCGGAGCGCGCGTCATCCGCGTGACCTTTGGTGTCGCACCGATCGCCGGAGACACGCTCGACTTCACCCTGTCCGACCTGGCCTCCAACGCGACCGGCACGATCAGCCGTGCCGTCACGGTGGCCGACGCGAATCCGCCGCTCGTGAGTTCGGTCACGGGCGTGATCGTGCCGGGCTACGGCGGCGACTACGTGGACGTCGTGTTCGACGAGCCCGTCACGACGAGCGTGTTGACGCTCGCGAATTGGTCGATCCTCTCGAACGGGA
>JAYTBY010000767.1:0-13242 GCA_043736755.1 Planctomycetota bacterium
GCCGTCGACCTCATCCCCGAGGGCGAGACGATCACGTTCTACAACCACGGCGATTGGGAGGATCTGTGCCAAGGCCCGCACATCGACAACTTCCAGCGACCGTTCTTTTTCAAGCTGCAGAGCGTCGCCGGTGCCTATTGGCGCGGTGACGAGAAGCGGCCGATGCTCCAGCGCATCTACGGCACGGCGTTCTGGAGCCAAGAGGAACTCGACGCGCACTTGAAGTGGATGGAGGAGGTCAAGCTGCGCGATCACCGCAAGCTCGGCACCGATCTCGATCTCTTCAGCGTGCACAGCGAAGTCGGCGGCGGGTTCATCTTCTGGCACCCGAACCTCGGCGCCGTGCGACGCGCGATCGAGGAGTACTGGTGGGAACAGCACACGCGCCGCGGGTACAAGCCGGTCTACACGCCGCACATCGCGCGCGAGACGTTGTTCTCGATCTCGGGTCACCTCGAGAAGTACGCGGACCTCATGTACGCGCCGATGGAGATCGAAGAGCAGCCGTATCGGGTCAAGCCGATGAACTGCCCGGGTCACGCGATGATCTACAAGACGCGTGGTAGGTCGTACCGTGATTTGCCGTTGCGCTGGGCCGAGCTCGGCACGGTGTATCGCTACGAGCGATCGGGCGTCTTGCACGGCATGTTGCGCGTGCGCGGGTTCACGCAGGACGACGCGCACATCTTCTGCACGCCCGAGCAGCTCCACGAGGAGATCGCGGGCGTCGTGGACCTCGTGCACACGACGTTGTCCACGTTCGGCTTCAAGTACACCGCGTACCTCGCGACGCGGCCCGAGAAGTCGATCGGCGAGGACGACGTGTGGGTACATGCGACGGAAGCGCTGAAAAAAGCCGCGGAACTGCGCGGTTTGACGCTCGAGCTCGACGAGGGCGGCGGAGCGTTCTACGGTCCGAAGATCGACTTCAAGATCCAGGATGCGCTCGGGCGCGAGTGGCAAAACAGCACGATCCAGTGCGACTTCAACTTGCCACAGCGCTTCGATCTCCTCTACACGGACAAGGACGGCACGCAGAAGCGTCCGATCATGGTGCACCGCGCCATCCTCGGGTCGATGGAGCGTTTCGTCGGCGGGCTCATCGAGCACTTCGGCGGGCGATTCCCGCTGTGGTGCGCACCGGTGCAGGTCGCGTTGGTGCCGATCCGCGAAGAACACGTCGACTACTGCAAGAAGCTCGAAGCGCGCTTGCAGGACGAGCTGTTCCGCGTGGACGCGAAGCTCCATCCGGGTCACATGAACAACAAGATCAAGGAAGCCCAGCACGACAAGGTGCCGTTCATGCTGATCGCGGGCGACCGCGAAGCGGCCGAGGGCACGGTGGCCGTGCGGCGTCGCGACACGCGCGAGCAGGTCGTGATGCCGTTCGAGGATTTCCTCGCGCTCATCGTCGATCTTCGCAAGCGGCGCGCGCTCGACCTCGGCGAAGCGGTCGAGGCGCGCGTCGTCGGTTGATCAGTCGGGCAAGGTGAAAACGAGCGGTGTCCCACCACGTGCGGGGCGCCGCTCGATCGTCTTCGAGCCTTCGCGCAACGAGAGTTCACCCGGGTTTGGCGCAGCCAAGCGGAAGGTGCCGTCGTCTCCGAGCTCGCGCGTCAGCAGGGCCTCGACGGCCTCGCTCGGCCAGCCGGGTGGAGCGAAGGCCGCGGACATCCGTCGTTCGACGTCGGGGGTTGGGCTCACGCGTCCTTCGACGAATTCGAGAGGCACGAAGCGCAGTGCGAACTCGGCCGCATGCTCACGCGCGACGACGAGCTCGGCCGTGGCCCAGCGCTGCGCACTGGTCGCGATGGCGAACGCGCGCCACCGGCCCGGCGGCACTCGATGGAACTCGACGGGGAACGAGTCTGTCCCGACCGAATCGACCCGCCCGTCGTCGCGCACCAGCACGACCTGGACTTCGTTCGCGTGCAAGACGTTCGTCGCGGGCAGATCGTGCGCGACGACGCTTACGGTGACGCCGCGGTCGATGACGAGCCGCACAGGTCCGTCACCCGGCTTCCACGTCTCTTCGTTCGTCTCGCCGTACCCCTTGTGGAAGGCGAAGACGCGCAACTCCTCGTCGACCGCCATGGCGAGTTCGAACCGGCCGCGCTCGTCGGTGCGCTGTTGCTTCATCGAACTCACGGACAGACTGCCGGCATCGGCATGGCACCACGCCGAAACGAACGCGCCGGCCACGGGCGAGTCGTCCTCGAACACGACGCTGCCTTTCAATCGATCCGCCGGCGTGAGTCGTCGCAAGCGGAAGACGACCTCGACGTCGCCAGCTTCGACGCGAACTGCGGATCGCGCAGGAGCGTGGTCGGGCGATCCCGCGACGACCGAGATCGTCCCAGCCGGAACCCACATGTGCGTGCGGCCGTCCTCGCCTGTCGTGACCTCGGCGAACAGCTCGTCATGGCCGTCCGTCGATCCCATCGCCGCGCAACGAACCACGGCGCGCGGGATGGGCGTGGAGTCGTCCTCGAGGATCAAGATGCGAAGCACGGCGAGACCGACGACGACGCGCGCGCCGGAAATGGAAGTCAGTTCCGCTGTCGGCACTCGTTGGCTCGCGGGCACGCCGACTCCGCCGACGCGCAAGGTGAACGCGGCGGGCGCGCGTTCCAACGCGGCGGAGATCTCGAAGCGGCCGTCCTCGGCGAGTCGCTGATCCGCGACGAATTGCTCGACGCCGTACACGCCGGTGGGAGGAGTCCAGGCGGACACGGAGAGTCCTGCGGGTGATGCACCCGACGTCAGCACGATCTCGCCGCGCAGGATGAGGGCTGGCGGGACGCGCAATACGATTCCGGGACCGATCACGACGCCCGTGCGGAGCCGCGTGTGCCCGTTCGTGTCCTTCACGGAGACGCCGACTTTGTCCCCGAGTTGTGCCGGGATCTCGCTCGGTGCGAACTCGAGCTCGCCATTCGCGTCGGCGACGAGGACGAATGGAGCCTGACCTCCGGCGCGCAGCGTGACCTCGGCCTCCGGCATCGGTCCGCCGGACGCGTCGTCGACGACGCGGATCAGGAGGAGCTCGGAATTCGCGCTTACCTCGTCCTGCGACGCATCGACTGTTGGGTTGGATTCCGAATCGACCGATGAATCCACACCGCGTCTGCGTTGCTCCGATTCCGAGAGCCGAGGCGGCTGGATGTCCGCGCGCTGCTCCGGTGCCGCGATCCCGGGGTCTCTGTTCGCGACGGGAACAGTTCCTTCCGTCCGCCCACGAACCAGGAACAAGAGAACGACGGCGAGCGCCACCAAGAGAGCGCCGATGGTGAGAGTGCGTTTCACGGAGCGAGCGTAGCGCGTGGCGGCTCGTCGCGCAGAGCATCGGACTGCACGGGCCTCCCTTCGATCGGCTAGGGTCCACGCCGGGTCTCCCGCAGCCATGAAAGACAGACTCACGTTTCGCTACGACCGCGACGCCGACACCCTGATCGTCGAAACATGCGTTCCTTACGCCGAGCAGGAGAGCGAGGAATTGAGCCCTG
Organism: Planctomycetota bacterium; assembly: GCA_043736755.1. Lineage (GTDB taxonomy): Bacteria > Planctomycetota > UBA1135 > UBA1135 > JAEUHZ01. Next base: position 3,507 of record JAYTBY010000767.1, read on the forward strand.
AGGTCGTGGCGCGCTCGAATCCTCGCACGGGTGACATCGAAGGACTCGAAGTCCTGTTCTTCTCTACGCGGATGCAGCAGGACGGATCGTTCGACTTGCCGATCACGGCCGAACTCCGTCGCGCTCTGTAGCACGTACTCGTTCGTGGCGAGTGCCTAAGCCTTCTGCCCCGGATCGCTCGCAGTGTGAGCAGCGCGCTCACTTCAAGTCGAACAGCATCAGCTCGCTCGGAGCACTCGCCTTCACCGTGAAGCTCTTCTCGTCCTGGATCGCGAGACCATCGCCAGCGCCCAGTTCGACACCGTTCACGACGACCGACCCACGCGCGACGTGCAGCCACAGCGAACGGCCGGCGGTCGGCTCGTACACGACTTCCTCACCACCCTCGAGCACCGCGTTCAGGATGCTCGCGTCCGCGCCAATCCGCACCGCGCCGTCGCGACCATCCTTGTCCGCGATGCGACGCCACTTGCCGCGACGATCGGCGAGCGCGATCTGACCCTCCTCGTAGGACGGCTTCGTCCCGGCCTTGCCCGGCAGGATCCACATCTGGAGAAAGTGCACGCCGTCATCCTTCGACGGATTCCATTCGCTGTGCTGGATGCCCGTGCCCGCGCTCATTCGTTGGACGTCGCCCGGGCCAATGATGCTCGCGTTGCCGATCGAGTCCTTGTGCTCGAGCCGACCGTTCAGCACCCACGTCACGATCTCCATGTCACGGTGCCCGTGCGTCCCGAAACCACTGCCGCGCTTCACGCGGTCGTCGTTCAGGACGCGCAAGGTCCGGAACCCCATGTGCCGCGGGTCGTGGTAATCACCGAACGAGAACGTGTGCCGGCTGCCGAGCCAATCGATCGAAGTGTGCCCGCGTTCCGAGGACTTTCGGGTGGTGATCATGCGATGATCTTGGGGCCGGATGCGGCGCGCGCCAAGAAGGCACCGCGCGGTCCGTCTCTTACCTCGAGGTGACCATGGAACGCGTACCCGAATGTCCGATCCACGAAGTCCAACGTCGCATCGGCGGCAAGTGGCACCTCGTCGTGATGTGGCACTTGCGCGGCGGAACGCAGCGCTTCGTCGAGATCGAGCGCGCGATCGGCGACGTGTCGGCGAAGGCCTTGACCGAGGCGCTTCGACATCTCGAAGCCGAGGGCATCGTCTTGCGCACCGCCCATCCGACGGTGCCGCCGCGTGTCGAGTATGAGCTCACGCCGCTCGGCCGGACGCTCGTGCCGATCCTCGAATCGCTGCAGGAATGGTCGATTCGCCACAAGCGCGAGTTCCGGGACGGGCCGACTCCGGAGGTTTGACGCCTTCTTCGTGGAATGAAGGCCGGGAGCACGAGTAGCGTGCCGCCCCTTCACTCCGTTTCAGAAGCTCCCCGATGACCGACCTCGCCCTGCGCCTCGAGCGCGTCACCAAGAAGTTCGACACCTTCACGGCCGTCGACGACTTGTCCCTCTCCGTCCCGTTCGGTTGCGTCTACGGATTCCTCGGGCCCAACGGCGCGGGGAAGACCACGACGATCCGCATGAGCCTCTCGATCTACGAGCCCACGTCAGGCACGGTCGAGATCCTGGGCGCGAAGTCCGCGCTCGACGTCCGGCAGCAGATCGGCTACCTACCCGAGGAAAAGGGTCTCTACAAGAAGATGAAGGCGAAGGAGCTCATCGCCTTCTTCGGTGGACTGCGGGGAATGGACCCCGCGGAAGCGCGGCGCGAGGCCGTCCGTTTGCTCGAACGCTACGGCCTCGGCGAGTTCGTGAACACGCGCTGCGAAGCGCTGTCGAAGGGCATGGGCCAGAAGGTCCAAGTGCTCGCGTCGGTCGTGCACAAGCCGAAGTTCGTCATTCTGGACGAGCCGTTCTCCGGCCTCGATCCGGTGAATCAGCAAGTGCTGGAACAAGTGATCCAGGACTTGCGCGCGGCCGGCACGACGATCGTCTTCTCGACGCACATCATGGAGCACGCGGAACGCCTGTGTGACCGCATCGTCTTGATCGGTCGTGGCAAGCGCCTCTTCGACGGCACGATCCCCGAGGCGAAGCGCTCGATCCCGCGGCGTGTGCGGCTGCAGACCAACTCGGATCCGACGCCGTTGCGCGCGGTCCACGGCGTCACGGACATCGTGCGACTCGAAGGTGAAGGCCGGTACGACGTGGTGTTGTCGGAGGGCGCGCAGCCGGACGAAGTCTTGCGCGCGTGCTTCCGCTCCGGCGTCGAACTGTCGTCGTTCGAGCGGCGGGATCCCGGACTGCGCGACGTATTCCTGAAGTTGGTCGGTGGCGAGGAGGCCGCGTGAAGTACGCACTCCGCATCGGTTTCCGCGAGTTCGCCGAACACGCCAAAACCAAGGGCTTCATCATCGGGATCGTGCTGTTTCCCGTGCTCTTGTTCGCTGGTTTTCGTGTGCCGGCGCTGCTGGAGAGGATCTCGAAGACCACGCGCGCCTTCGCCGTGATCGATCCGACGAATGAGCTCATCCCGATCATCGATGCCGCCGTCGAGCGCGACTGGCAGGACTCCGACGACAAGGCGCGGATGGCTTGGCTCGAGAAGCGCAAGACGGATCCCACGACTCCGGACTACGAACCGTCGCAGCGCCCGTTCGAGCGCGTCGCCCTCCCGACCGAGGCCGCGGCTGCCACAACGCTCGAGACGATCGCGGCCTTGAAGCCGTGGTTGCTCGGCGACAGGAAAGTGAAGGTCGGCGAGGACGACAAGGAGATCTTCGCGCTGATCGTGATGCCGCCCATCACAGGCCAACTGCGCAAGGGTGTCGAGTACTGGTCGACGAACTTGACCGACGACGGTCTCTCGAAGCTCGTCTCTCGAGCGCTCGCCGATCATCTGCGCCGCAACGAGTACACGTCGAAGGGCATCGCGCAGGACGAGGTCGAACGCATCGCACGGATCGAGGTCCGCTTCGACGACAAGGATCCGCGCAAGGCGGCCGGCGAAGAAGACGTCGGCATGGCCGAGAAGGCCAGGCAGTGGGCGCCGATCGGTTTCGTCTACCTGATGTTCGTCGCGATGATGACGGTCGCGCAGATGTTGCTGTCGAGCACGGTCGAGGAGAAGGCCAGTCGCATCTTCGAGGTGCTCCTGTCCTCGGTCACGCCGGGCGAACTGATGCTGGGCAAGCTCATGGGCGTCGCAGCCGTCGGCTTCGTCATGCTCGCGGCCTGGTTCCTCTCGCTCTTCCTCGTCTTGCGCTTCGGCGCTGGATCCTTGAGTGAGCTTGCCGGTCCGCTCATGGGTCAGGTGTTCACGCCGTCGGTCTTGCTGCCGCTGGCCGCGTATTTCCTGCTCGGTTTCCTGCTCTACGCGAGCCTGCTGCTTGCGCTCGGGAGTCTGTGCAACACGATCAAGGAAGCCCAGAACTTCATGAGCCCCGTGATGATCGTGCTCATGGTTCCCTTGTTCGCGATGATTCCGGTCGCGCGCGATCCGAACGGAGTTCTGGCACAGGTTCTCTCGTGGATCCCGCCGTTCACGCCGTTCGTCATGATGAATCGCATTGCCGGCGATCCCTCCGCGTGGGAGATCGCGGGGACGATCGCGCTGCTCATCGTGTCGGTGGCGGGGATGCTGTGGGTTGCGGGACGAGTGTTTCGCAACGGTGTCCTGCGGACGGGTGCACCGCCAAAAATCGTCGAACTGATTCGGCTCCTGCGTCGATGAGGTTCAGCGCGCGGGGGGAATCGAAGCCACCGCGCGCTCCGTCATCGCCTCGTTCGACACGCGCTCGACGTAGCCGAAATCGCGCTGTGCCGGCCCGAGGTCGTACGTGTGCGACCGCGCGAGCTGGAGCGCGACGAAGCGCGTCATCGGCGGTTCGCCGTCGCGCTTCGTCAGCGACCACCACGCTTCGCAGCCGGCTCCGATCGCGTGCGCGAGCCGTAGAGGCACGCGGCCTTTCGGCCCGGAGACTCCCGCGCGCGCGAGCACATCGGCGATCCAGGGCCACATCGGCACCGACTCTCTTTGTGCGATGAAATAGGCTTTTCCAGCGTGCCCGTCTCCGGATGCGAGTCGATCCGCCGCGTCGAGGTGCGCCCAGGCCGCGTTGTCGATGTCGGTGAGGCTCACCCGATTCTCCCCATCACCGACGACGCGCAGCTTCCCGGCTCGAGCGCGCTCGGCGATGCGCGGCAACAGATGCGGATCACCTGGGCCCACGAGAAGGTGCGGCCTCAGCGCGACCGTAGCGATGCCGCGACCGTTCCAGGAGAGGACGTACTTCTCAGCGAGCATCTTCGTGCGCGGATAGTGCGCCAGGAAACGAGCTGCGTAGGGGAGATCGTTCGAAGCGTCGAGGTGGTCCTGGCCGTTGAAGCAAACGCTCGGAGAGCTCGTGTGAACGAGGCGTGGAACGCCGGCCTGGACGGCAGCCGCGACGACGGCAGTCGTCCCGAGGACATTGACGTGCTCGTATTCGTGACGCGGCCCCCAAACTCCGGCCTTCGCGGCGACGTGGAAGACGACGTCAACGCGGCTCATGGATTCGGACAGGCGCGCCATGTCGGTCACGTCGCCCAGGGCGCACGTTCCGCCGAGTCGCTCGACCGATTCGTGACGCGAACGCGAGTAGCTGACGACTTGGTCACCGCGAGCGCGGAGCAAGCGCACGATGGCTAGACCCAAGAAGCCGCCTCCGCCTGTGACGAGACACTTCACGCGGACGTCCGCTGGCCGAGAACCCGGGTCGCCCATGCCGCGAGGTCCTCGCGGCGAATCTTGGCGTTGTGACGCACGTCCACCGGGAAATCAGCGCAAAAAAGCGTGGCGCTGATGTCGACTGGTTCGTTGGGGCCGATCGCGCGCTGACGGTCACGACGCCACGCACCGATCTCCTCCGCGATCCGTGCTTTCTCCGCTGCGCTGCGCACCAGGTCGCCAGCGGGTTCGATGACGAGCACAGCACGTTGAGCTCCGCGCGGACCGATTCCGACGAGCGCCGAGCGCCGCACGCGCGGATGGAGGTCGCACACGTTCTCGGTCGGTACTGGATACGCGATGCCGCTTGCCTGCTCGATCCGGTGCGTCTTGCGACCGACGATCCAGACTCGATCGTCGGCATCGATCCAACCTACGTCGCCCGTGCGGTGCCAAGCGCCAGTCGGGCCGTCCGGTATCTTCGAGGACTCGTTCGCTCGCTCGTCGTCGACATAGGCACGCGTCACGACACGACCGCGCGCGCAGATCTCGCCCAGTGCGCCTCGTCGAGGTGCTCCGGGCCACTGCAAGAGAGGACCGTCGTGGACGGGTACGAGCGCGATCTCGGCGCCGGGGGCGGCACGACCGACACAACTTCCACCGCCACTTTCGACCAGTGTGCGCACGTTGACCAGATCCGCCCCCGAGATCGAGGTGAGGGGCAAGCACTCCGTCGCACCATACGGCGTGTGCACGTCGCCACCCGTGGCGACCCGCGAGCGCAGCGCGGCGACGAGCGTCGGCGCAACTGGCGCGCCAGCGATCCACACGCTACGAAGCGAGGGGAAGACAGTGCCCTTATCCGCCGCGTGTCGAGCGACGCGCGACCAGATCGCGGGGGACCCGAACGAGTACGTGCAGCGGTGCTCGACGAGCGCACTCGCGATCGCGGTCGGATCGCAGCGGGCGGGTCGCGACGGATCGAGACGCGGAACGACACACGTCGCCCCGAACGCCGCGTCGAACAGCGCGAACAGCGGAAAACAGGCCAAATCCACGTCGCCCGGGTGGATGTCGCACAGCAGTCGAAGAGCGTCGATCTGTGCCGCGAAAGCTCCGTGGTGGTAGAGGACGCCCTTCGCGGGCCCCGTCGAGCCCGACGTGAAGAGGATCGCCGCAGGGTCGTCGGCCCGCATGGCTACGGGATCGAGTGCCCCCCCGTGGCGCGATTCGAGTTCATGGAGCGTGCGCGCGCCCAGGAACCAGCGCGGACCGACGACGACGTCGATCGAGACGCTCGTGAGCTCGCGCGCGAACACGCGCCGCAACGCGTACGCCGCAGGGATCGCGAGGAAGGCCTTGGGCTGCGTGCGTGCCAGGCACCGGATCAGCGGGCGCGCGCCCATGCCCGGATCGACGACGACGGGCACAGCTCCGAGTCGGAACAAAGCGAACGTGACTGCGATGAGGTCGTGGCCAGGGCGCACGAGCAACGCGGCGCGATCGCCTCGACCGAGACCAGCGTCCCGGAGTCCGCGCGCGATCGAAGCGACGCGCGCGTCCAGGTCGGCGTAGGTCGTCGAGCGCCAGCCTGATCGACCTTCCGGCGCGATCACGGCGGTGAGGTCGGGAGTTGCACACGCGGTCCGAGGCAGGAACGCGCCGACGTTCACGAAATCGGGGGCAGTTGGCAGGGCAGCGCCGCGCAGGACATCGGATCCGCGCTCGACAGCCTGCTCGTTCATCGTGCGAGCAGAGCGCGAAGTTCCGTGGCGACCTCGCGCGGTGCTTCCTCGGTGACCAAGTGACCGGCGCGCTCGATCGGAACAACATTGGCGTCGGGCAGTCGGCTCTGCCACTGGCCGCGAAAACGCGGCGTGAAGCACCAATCCCGTTGGCCCCACACGATCGAGACAGGCTTGGCGACGAATCGTGCCACGGCTTGCGAAGCCGTGGCCAGTTCCTTCCACGATGGATGGTTCGTCGACGTCGGAATGTCCTCGACGAAGCGACGGATTGCGATGCGATCCGCGGGAGTGCGATATGGATGTGCGAAGCCGGCGCGCGCGGCGGCGGAGAACTGAGTCGGATCGGCCACGCCGTAGTGCGGGAGCATCCCCGCGAACGCGTTCATTCGCTCGACCAGGAACGGCCCGATGAGGGGGGCGCGACAGGCGCGGATGCGTAGCGGCATCGGGCCCGGGAACGCCGCCGTGTTCAGGACGAGGAGGCGCGCGAATCGTCCGGGCGCGCGGCTGACGAGTGACATGCCGATCGCACCACCCCAATCGTGGACGACGAGTGTGACGCGCTCGAGATCGAGCCGCTCGACCAGCGCGTGAACGTTCTCGGCGTGCGCTGCCAATGTGTAGCGCCACGAAGACGGTTTCGAAGAGAGGCCGCAACCGATGTGGTCGACTGCGATGCAGCGGTGCGTCGTGCGAAACTCGCCGACGAGGCGCCGCCACAGGAATGACCACGTTGGGTTCCCGTGCAGGAAGAGTATCGGACCGCCGTCGCGCGGACCCTCGTCCACGTAGTGCATCGAGCCACCGGAAACGTCGATGAAATGGCTTTCGAATGGATACTCGGCTGCGGCGAGCGGGGGCAAAGAGGGAAGGGCTCGGGTCGTCGTCACGCCGAGACCTCACGCACGGTCTCGAGCGTCCACTCGACCTCGAACGAGCCATCACATGCGATCGCGGCGACGTGGCCATGACGGACCAGGAGTCGCACTTCGTGTTCACGTTCGCGGTGAGAGAGGATCAACTGATCTACGGCGGGTGCGGCGATCACTCTGCAGGCCGAGAGTTCGAGGATTCCGCAGCCAGCCTTCTTGAGCACGGCTTCCTTCGCGGTCCAAATCCGAAAGAAGGTTTCCCAGCGAAAACCCTCGAGCAGATCGAGCTCGGCGCGTGTTGCCACGCGCGGCACGAGCTCTTGGCGACGCGGCACGATCGCCTCGACGTCGATGCCGACCGGGACGCGTGCGACGACGCCGGCCGAGAGTCCGCGCGTGTGACTGATCGACCAGTGCCAACCGTTCGTCGGGATCGGTGCATCGTGCTCGCCCTTCGCGAGTGGGCCAAGGTCCGCGCTCGAGCGTTGCGCTGATGCCGCCAACGCAAGGCGAGCGTGGGCGGAGCGGGCCTCGACGCGTCGTTCCCCATGGAGGTCTCTGGTCTCCGCATCCGACGTGAGGAGGACCGGGCGCAGAGCGCTCACGAAGGCTCCGGCCGCATCGCGCGTCGCACGATCGTTTCGTCGAAGAAGTTCGTGGCCATGCCCGCATCGACGATGAGGCTCTGTGCGTTGATGCCCGAGGAGCGTGGCGACAGCAGGTAGAGGACCGCGTCGGCCGCTTCTTGTGTATCGAGGCCGCGTTTGCGGAGCGTGGCTGCCTCCGCGAAGAGCAGGTTCTCGACGTAGCCCGGGATCCCGGCCGATGCGGACGTCTTCAAAAGACCTGGATTTACTGTGTTGAAGCGCACTTCGCTGCTCGTGCTGAAGCTCTTGGCCAAGAACGCGATCGAAGCATCGAGCGCCGCCTTGATCGGAGCCATGTAGCCATAGCTAGGACTCGTGAGGCGCGTCGTGGAGATCGAGAGAGCGACCACGGAAGCGCGAGGCGTGAACAGATCCTTCAACGCGTCGGCCAGCGCCACCAGCGAGAAGCAGGACACATCGACCGCGCGCAGGAAGTCCGCGCGACGCGTTTCGTGGAAGGGGCGCAACGTGCCGTCCGCGCGTGGCGTGTACTCGGCATAGGCGATCGAATGGACGAGCCCGTCGAGGCGCGTTCCGTCGGCGCGGAGTCGTGCGGCGAGTGCATCGATCGAGGCTTGGTCCGCCACGTCGCAGACGAGCACGGTCGCTTCCGGAACGATCCGCTGTACTTCCGCGCGGCGCGCTTCGGTGTGCACGGTGAAGACGGGGCGGGCGCCCACTTCGCGCAAGCTCGCACCGACATGCCAAGCGACGCTCTTCTTGTTGCGCATGCCCGTCACGAGGATCGTGCGATCGGCCAGGCGGAGCCAGTCATTCGTCAGCGCGCTCACGGTGAGAGCGTCGCTTCGGCGACGGTGAAGCGCAATCGCACGACGGTCTCGCCGTCGCACGTCACAAGGGCTTTGCAGTAGCGCGCGGGACCGAGTCGTTCCGTGACCAGGACATCGGCGCGCAGAGTTTCGCCCGGCTTCACCACGCGCCGGAAGCGCGCGTCCTCGATCCTGGTCAACACCGGAACGGCGCTCGAGCGGACCGCGGGATCCGCGCCGGATGCGAAGAGGCAGGCCGCGGATTGGAACGTGAACTCACTGATCAGGACGCCGGGCAGTACCGGGAAACCGGGGTAGTGTCCTCGGAAAGCGAACATATCCGGTGTGACGTCCCACTCCGTGACGATGCGATCCGCTGTACGCGTGAGAATGCGATCGACGAATAGGAACGGATCCCGATGAGGGATCAGAGACTCGATCTCCGCGCGCGCTGTCGTGCTAGATGCCACCGTGGACCTCCAACGTCGTGCCATTCACGTAGCTCGCGCCGCGTGAGGCGAGAAACAGCGCCGCATGCGCGATTTCGCTGGGGTCCGCGAACCGACCGATCGGAACCATCCGCTTGTGCTCCGTCTTCGCTTCCTCGGGGAGGTCTGCGAGCAGCTCCGTCTCGACGAAACCAGGCGACAGGCAGTTCACCGTGATCTTGCGTTTGCCGACCTCGCGCGCGAGCGAGCGCATGAGCCCGATCTGCCCAGCTTTGCTGGCGGCGTAGTTGGCCTGGCCTTGGAAACCATGCAGGCCGGACGGCGACGTCACGAACACGATGCGGCCGTACTTGCGCGGCAACATGGCGCGAACGGCTTGTTTCGCCATCAAGAAGGAGCCGGTCAGGTTCACGTCGAGAACCGCGCGCCAAGTGCTCGACGACATCGTGCCTACGATCTGGTCGCGGCGGATGCCGGCGTTCGAGATCAGGATCTGAACCCCGTTCGCTTCGGACTCGAGTCCGCTCCAGAAACGCTCGACCGCATGTTCGTCGGTGACGTCGAAGCGGTGGAGCGCAAGCCGACCCTCGA
>JAYTBY010000768.1:0-5812 GCA_043736755.1 Planctomycetota bacterium
GTGCCCTGGAAGTAGAGCGCCGACGAGTTCGGCAACTGGCTGCCCGCGAGGACGAGCGTGTCCGCAGCAACGCTCGCGGTACCGACCGCTCTCAGTCGAGCGCCAGCACCGAACGAGTTCAGGCAGCCTTCGATGTTCTGGGCCGCGCTCTGGTTGCCGCACGGACAGGCCGTGCCCGTTCCGTCGCCGGCGCAGAAGGTCACACCCGGGTTGCACGGCGGAGCGGCGACGATGCTGCCGAGTCGCAGGTTGTCGATCTGCCACCCGCCGAACTGCAGACCGGCGTCGCTCTGCAGCTCGAACCGGATCGTCACGGCAGGATTGCCGTCAGCCACGGCGGAAATGTCGATCGATTGCAGTGTCCAGGAGTTGTCGAGCACGTCCGCACCGAACGGGTTGCGCCAGACTTCGGTTCCGTTGACGAGGATGCGCGCGATGTCGTACTGCGACTTCTCGACCGTCAACCAACGGTCGAAGATCAGGCTCACGTTCGATTGGCCTGTGCAGTTGAAGACCGGCGAACTCAGGAAGTTGTGCACGTTCGCCTGGTAGGCACCGTTGCCCGCGCCGGGCGCCGTGATGCCGAGGTCGTTGCCCCAGCAGGCCGTGCCTTGCGAAGCCGCGGCGGGATCACCCGCCTCGCCCTGCGGCACACCGCGTTGCCAATCGTCGTTGGCGTTCGACGTGTCGCCGACAGTTCCGTGCGTCCACGCGCCCGTGCTCTCGAAACCCTCGGTCACGAACGCCGCGACCGTCCCGATGAAGAACGAACGCGGGCCGCAGAGGCCGACCTTCGTGTTCCCGGCCGAATCGAGCGCGCGAACCGTGTACTCGATGGTCGCGGGCGAGCTGACGTACGGGATGTCACCGCGCCAGGCATCGCCACCGATCGACACCATCGGGACGTCGATGAAGGCGCCCGCTCCGACGCGATAGCTCAGCGTCACGGCCGTGATCGTCGTGCCTTGCACGGCTTGCACGTTGGCCGTCACCGGATACGAGGATTGCTCGCAGGTCGGAACGGGGATCGTGCTGACGCTCGTGAATTCGATGAAATAGCCCGGGAATCCCTGCGTGCGGAAACCGTTCTGGATCGCGACCGAGTGCGGCGTGCCGTTCGCGAGGTTCGCGTCGTCGTCGTCGAGCAGCAGCCATTGCAGCTCGATGATCGAGCGGATCTCGCGCTGGTCGTAGCCGTTCAGCCAGCTCATGAAGAGCGTGTCCGCGACGAGATCGCCCAGCGTGTTGCCGAGCGATGTGTTCAGGTTCACGCGCACTTTCCAAGCCGCGCCCATCCAGGTCTCGCCGTCGGCGTGCACTCCGCCGTAGCAGCCCGGATTGCAGTCGCCGCAGAATTGACGCGTGTTCAATCCGCTGCGCACGGCGTTGCCGTTCGTGAAGAAGCCCTGACCGTTGAGGGCCGTGTCGAAGACGTAGAGCGCGAACACGTCCGCGTTGCCCTCGCCCATGCCGTCCGAGCCGTTGAACGTCCCGTACAAGTTGTTCAGCCAGTGCCCTTGCTCGTGCGCGACAACGGTCGAGAACGCCGTGTTGTTGCAGTTCCCGCCCGCCGCATAGAAGTTGATCGACCCGCCGTCGAAGAAGGCGTTGCACGTCGCGGCGATGTTCGTGTGCCCGGCGAAGACCTGATCAGCGGTCGCGTCCGAAGGCGTGATGCGACGGATGTAGTCGCGGACGGTCGATGTGTGGTTGAAGACGTTCGCCTGCGCTGTGACGGTGTCCACGGCGAGGGGGTTGAGCAGCACCGCGTTGCCGGGACCGGGCACGAGCGGCACGACTTGCGTGTAGGGCGTGCCCGTCGGCTCGTCGTCGACGTCGGAGAAAGTTCCGGTGTAGCTGAGTGTCACGTTCTGAGCCGGAGCGGCGCCGGGGATCGTGAACACGCCGTTCTGGTCGGTGAACACGGTGCCGCCCGAGTGCTGGATCCGCATGTACTTCACCGGCTGGGCCGTCTCCGGGTTCGTTGCGGAATCGGCCTGCGTCCCGGGCGTGGCCATCGTCGAGACCGTGCCGGTGATGTCGAAGAAGTGCACGCTCTCTTCACTGTGCAGGGGCACCCCGGAGCGCGCGTCGATCCAGTAGCGACGACCGACTGGTTCCGTGCCTTCCGCCGCGGATTGGACGTCGATTTCGAAGGCCAAGCGGCCGACGCGCTGCGACGGTTCATCGATCGGCAACACGACGAGGCCGGCCTCGAGGACCGAAGTCACAGTGGATGCGTGCTCCTTCGCGAAAGCCTCCACGGCGATCTCGCGCGCTTCGGCCTGCGCGATGCGCGGCTCGACCTCGAGACCGGTGAGATCCGTCAACGCGTGGCTCTGGATCGAGATCAGCGCTCCCTCTGCGCCGAAGAGAACGTTGACGGTCGCGCCGTGGACTCGGAAGCCCTCGATTTCCTGGCGCAGTTCGACCGACCACTTGTCGCCGCTGCCAACGATGCCGAGCGGTAGGAACTGCACACGCCCGCTGGCGAGCGTGCCGACGTCGACGCCGAGGAGCGCTTGCGCCGCCGCGACCGCGACGCGCGCGCGAACGACCCACTCCTCGTCGGTGCGCGGCAAGCCGGGCCACTGCGCGACGCCGCCGTAGATCATGTCGGCGCGACCGGTGATCGCGTTCGCGTGCGTCGTCCAGCTCGCTCCGAAACGCGAACGGAAGTCGTCCAGGCCGCGCACAGGATCCGGCTGTGCCACGGATTGCGCCGCGACAGGGAGCGTGAGGGAGCAGACGACGAGAGAGAGGATGCTCGCGTGCATGGGACCAGGAGAGGGTTCTAGTCGGGACCGGGGCGCGGATCTGCGGGAGTCGCGTCCACGTGCCGGCTCGTGCTGGGGGGTTCGGTTCGTCGAGCGCGCAGATACTCGGCCGATCGTACCGGTCCGCGCCGAGCGTGGGCGGGACGCTCGAGAATATTGCGTGCTGGCCGAGGTCGATCCTCGAGGATCTGTCGAGGACGCGGACGGTAACGCGAAAACTGCCGAAAACTCTCCGCCCCCTCAGCCAGGATCAGCGAGCACGCGGCTTCGGCTGGCAGCGCGGACACACGTGCGTTCCGCGCTGGCCGACGACGAGCCGCGCGATCGTCGTGCCGCACGCGCGGCAAGGCTTCCCATCGCGACCGTACACGCGGAACTGGTCCTGGTACGAACCCGGATTGCCCTCGGGCGTTCGATAGAACGTGTCGAAGCTCGAACCCTCACGCTCGATCGCTTCGGCGAGAACCGCACGAATTTCCGTGTGCAACGCGGCGGCCTGATCGGGCTTCACTCGCTCTGACTTCGACAGCGGGTGCAAACCGGCGCGATGCAGTGATTCATCGACGTAGATGTTCCCGAGCCCAGCGACGAAAGTCTGGTCGAGGAGCAGCGGCTTCAGCACACGCCGTCGATCGCGCAACGCGTTGGCGAGCCAATCGGCCGTGAATTCGTCGCCCAAAGGCTCGGGCCCGAGATCGGCGAGTTCCGCGGCCGCGTCCGCGCGCCAAACGAGACGTCCGAACTTGCGCACGTCGATGAAATGCATGACGTGGCTGTCGTCGAGAGCGAGCGCGACCTTGCCGTAGTCGGGTGCGTCGGCACTCGCGCGTTCGACGAGCACGCGCCCGGTCATGCGCAGGTGACCGACGAGAGCGCCGGCGGACGCTCCACCTCGCTCGAGATCGATGACGAAGTACTTCGCGCGCCGCCACACGCTCACGATGCGCGCACCGGTGACGCGCGCTTCGAAGGAACGCTCCCCCACCGTGCGACGCCACGCGACGGAAGCAGCAGTGATCGTGCGCCCGATGAGGTTCGGCCGGATCAGACGGACGGTCGTCTCGACTTCGGGGAGTTCGGGCACGCTACTTCGGCCCGAGGATCAGGACCTCGATCCGCGAACCGGCGTGGATCGTGTGGGTCGCCGCGCGACGGTCCGAGGGCTTCGCGTCCCGAGGGTTCGCCAGGAACACTTGCGCGTTCGCCGCGACGAGCGGGAACCACGTGCTCTGCACTTGGATCTGGATTCGGTGCCCTTTTCGGAACGTGTGCAGCACGTCCCACAACTCGAACGGCACTTCGTCGACGACGCCGGGCTCGAACGGAACAGGCGTTTCGTAGCCGCGACGGAAGCGCCCGGGCATCACTTCACCGCGCACGAGCATGTGGTACCCGCTCATCTTCTGACCCGCGGCGAGCGGCAAGTCCTGCGGGTCCTTGGCGCCAACTTCGAAGATGTCGACGAGCTTCACGATCCAATCCGCGTCCGTGGAGTCAGTCGCTACGCGCAGCACGACGCGCATGGGTCCAGCGATCGTGACGTCGGCTTCGAGGGGCGCCGTCTCGAAAACGACGACGTCCGGACGCCGAGCGGCGAACCGTTGGTCCTCGGTCATGTACTCCTTGTTCATGCCGAGCACGATGTCGCTCGTGTGCGGCACGGGCTTCGAGGGATCGCTGACGAAGTGGGCGATCAGAGGGCCGACCGACGCGGATTCAGTGATCGTGAGCGATCCGTTGGCGCCGAGCGCGAGCACGCGCGGGCGAACATCTTGCGGTGGCCAGACATCGAATCTCCCCCACGCGTTCGCGCCGGTGTCGAACACGAGCGCTTCGGGGAGCATCGGGTCCGGCCCACCGAGGAGATGGTGGTCGAAGAACGGCTTCTCGACCTGTGCGCGATAGAACTCGGCCGTTTTCGCACCGAAACGCGCCTGTCCGAGGGCATCACCGTCCGTGCGCGCCCAGCCGCCGTGAACCCACGGGCCCATGACGAGCGTGTTCACGATGCCGGGATTCTTGCGCTCCACCGCACGGTGGATGGCGAGCGGGCCGTAGAGGTCCTCGGCGTCGAAGAGACCGCCCACCGTCATCACCGCGGGGGCGACGCGATCGAGGTGCGGCAGGAGATCGCGCTCTTTCCAGAACGCATCGCGATTCGGATGCGCCATGGCCTCGTCCCAGAAACGAACGTCGCCCTGGAAGTGCTCGCGCCCGAGATCCATCACGCCCGAGTCGAGGAAGAACGCGTATCCATCGGACGTTCCCCAATCGCTGCGCCAATCGCGGCTCGTCACGGGTGTCGGCCTAGGCCGGCCGAAGCCGGCGAGGAACAGGAATGCGTGCGGCAGGAACAGCGCACCGTTGTGATGGAAATCGTCCCACCACCAGTCCGCGATCGGCGCTTGCGGCGACACGGCCTTCAACGACGGATGCGCGTCGATCATTCCGGCTGCGGCATAGAAGCCCGGATAGCTGATCCCCCACATCCCAACGGCGCCGTTGCACTGCGCGACGTTCTTCACGAGCCAATCGATCGTGTCGTAAGAGTCGGTGGATTCGTCGATTTCGCGGTTCGAGCGCTTGTCGGGATCGTGCGGTCGCACGTCCACGAATTCGCCGCCCGACATGTACGTACCGCGTACGTCCTGGATCGCGAATCCGTAGCCGGCATCGGTGAAGAGATCGCTCGGCCCGGGCATGTCCGGGAACGCATCCGTGCCGTACGGTCGGCACGAATACGGCGTGCGACGCATGAGGATCGGAAACGGTCGCGTGACGTCCTTCGGCGTGTAGATCGCGGTGAAGAGCTCGACGCCGTCGCGCATCGGGATGCGCACTTCGCGCTTCATGTAGAGCTCGCGGATGCGCTCGGAGCGCGACGACGCGACGGCCGGAGCCCGCGCGATCGGCGTGGATCCCGCGGCTGCCCTCTCCGTCGGAACGACGACGGACGCCTGACAACCGACGAGGAACGACAGGCCGACGAGGAATCGTGTTCGCATGGGATCCGCGAATCCTAGCGAGTCCGATCA
>JAYTBY010000769.1:0-5812 GCA_043736755.1 Planctomycetota bacterium
GTCAGCAGCACGCGGATCGAGGTCGCGGGTGCCAGCGTCGCCGTGCGGATCCGGTGCGAGGATCAGACCCTGCGCGAGTGCCTTCCGCTCGATGTGGACGGCGACGATCGCATCGACGCGGACGAGCTGGCGCGCGGGCGTGACGCGATCGCCGCGTACGTGGTCGGTGGGTGGAAGCTGTTCGATCACGCGAGCCGATCGCTCAGCTGCGAGGTCGTAGGCCTCGAGCTCGTCGCCGGCTCTTCGCCGCCGAAGATCGACATCCGCTTGGGATCCAGCGCCGATCGCGATCTGGAGAGTCTGCGCATCGACTTCGCTCTGTTTCGCGAGGCCGATCCGCTCCACCGCGATCACTGCGAGATCGTGTGGAACGGCGGCGCCACCGTGGGACGAGTCCTGTGGGTCGAGGATCCGACGTGGTCCTTCTCGCCCGAGTTCGAAGCGAGCGCGTTCGACGTCCTCGGCGCATTCGTCCACCACGGGATCGAGCACATTCTCTTCGGGCTCGATCACGTCGCATTCGTCGTCGCGCTCCTGATCGGTGCACGGAAATGGCGCGCGATCCTACTCGTCGTCAGCGCGTTCACCGTGGCGCACTCGATCACGCTCGCGTTGGCGGCGTTTCAAGCCGTGTCGATCCCGCCGACGATCGTCGAGCCGGTCATCGCACTCTCGATCGCCTGGGTTGCCGCGCGAAATTTGTGGGGGCGCGCTGCGCGCGCCCTGTGGATCGAAGCGTTCCTGTTCGGCCTCGTCCACGGCCTCGGATTCGCCGGTGCGATCGGCGAGACGCTCGCCTCCGAACCGCGTCAGGTCGCAGCGCTCTTCGGGTTCAACTTGGGCGTGGAGGCCGGCCAGCTCGCGATCGTCATCGCGTCGCTGGCGCTCTTCGGCATGCTCGAGCTGGTGGGGAAAAGAACGCGGCGCGGCCCCTCCATGGAGGGACGCGCGCCGCGCATCCTCGGTCGAGTCGCGTCGATTCTGGTCGCCGCGCTCGGCGTCTACTGGTTCGTCGAGCGCGTCAGCGCTTGACAGCGCCTCACGGATTCCAAGTCACATTCAGCCCGTTCGTCAGGTTGAACGTGCTCACCGTGCAGAACGCGGCCGCGTTGCGGTACCAGACCTGATACGTGCGGACGTTGCCCGCCGCGCACGATCCGCGGACCGAAACCACTTGGTCCGCTCCGACCGGATACTGCGAGACTCCGGCGACGTTCGTCTTCGTTCCCAGGCGAATCACCGTTCCGCCCGCGCAGCGCAGTCCGCCGCCGAACGCGACGCCCACGCCCGCACCGATCGCCTGCGTGCCTTGGAAGTAGAGCGCGCTGCTGTTCGGCATCTGCGAACCCTGCAGAACGAGCGTGTCCGACGAAATGCTCGCCGACCCGCTCGCGTCGAGCTTGCCGCCCGTTGCGAACGAGTTCAGGCAACCTTCGTTGGCGCCCAGCCCGCTGTTGTTCGCGCACGGACACGCGATGCCTGTGCCGTCACCGACACACGTCGGTGTTCCAGCCGAGCCTCCGATCACGACGACGCTGAGCGGACTCGCGTGATAGCCGACCGGCGCGTTCGCGAGGTCGTTCCAGAACGCGGCTGGGTTGTTCTTGCGCATCGCGGTGTGGTCCTCGCCGCCGGCGCCGTCGTTGGGCTCGTTGAGGTCCCAGTTCGTGAAACCGAGCGGACTGCCGTCGACCCACGCGAACGTACCCTCCGCCGCAGTGTCGTTGAGGCCGATCCACAGATCGACGTCGACACCCTGCCGGTTGTGGTACTGCGCGAGCACCCAGTCGTGCTCGGCCTGGTCGTCGATCGTCACGAGGTGACCGCCGAGTGCAACGGCCGTCGCTTCAGCCGCGGTCCACGATCCGCCCGAGAGCAGGTGGTACGTGTTGCCGTTCGCGGGGTTGACGCGCATGTCGAGCGGGCTGAGTCGGCCGACCGGTTGGATGCTGACGTTGCCCGTCCCGCCCAGCGCGCCCGGATAGCAACCGACGCGCAGGTAGTAGACGTTTCCGATCGTGACGGCCACGTCGAGCGACGTCTGCAGAGCGCACGCGTCGTCATTGCAGGCGAGCACGGTGCCGGCGCACGATCCCGAGAGGACTGCGATCTTCGAATCGACCGTCGTCGCGCCGCATGTCGTGATCGTGAAGGATCCGGTGGCCCCGGCGGTCCACGCGAATCACACGTCGCTCGTGATGTCCGTTTGCGCGAAGAAGTTGCACAGCGCATCCGGAACTCCGTCGGTCGTCGCCGCGGAGTTGTCGAACGCGAAGACGCCGGTTCCGGCGATCGCCTGCGCGCTGGCGCAGACGTCTGCACCTTGCGCGAGGGCCGGCGTGCACGGGACGAGGAGGGCGGCGAGGACGAGGGCGAAACGAGGGCTCGTGAGGGGCTCCGAGGGGGCCTTTAGGATTCCGCCCCACCGTACCCCGGGTTCCGAATCCGCGCAGCTCTCGATCTGGCTGGGGCACGACTTCGGTCGCTCGACGATCTCCTGTGCCGCCACCTCCGGTTAGTCTCGGGATCCGCAATGCTCCCGGCGCTGATCCTCGTCCTGCTGCTGCCACGAACGCCTGCGCCCGATGCGGCGTTCGACGCGCGGCTACGGCCGGTCCTCGAAGCGCGCTGTCACGAATGCCACTCCGGCGACGATCCCGAGGGCGACCTCGACCTCGCTGTGTTGGAGCCTGGTGATCCGGCGGACAGTGCTGCTTGGAGCGCGGTGCGCAAACGCGTTCGTGCGGGCGACATGCCGCCGAAGAACAAGGCTCCGCTCGCGAGCGATGACCGGGATGCGCTGCTCGCGTGGCTCGACGCGGTGTTGCCCGCGGAAGTCGCCGTTGCCGCGCCGACCGGCAGTGTTCTGCGCCGCCTGAATCGTCGCGAGTACGCGAACACGATCCGCGATCTGTTCGGCGTCGCGGTCGAATCGGACGAGTTGCCCGCCGACGACATCGGCCACGGTTTCGACACGATCGGAGCCGTTCTTTCGACTTCGGAACTGCTCGTCGAGACCCACCTGCGTCTCGCCGAGCGCGTCGCGGAACGCGCAGTGCTCCTGCCTGATCCGAAGGAGCCGCGGCGACAGCGCGTAGACGGTGTGCAGCTCAACGCGGGCAAGTCCAGCAATGCGCGAGGCACGTTTCGCGGCCTTTTCTCGAACGGCGAGGTCACGTTCACGAAGAAGCTGCCACGCGAAGGGGACTACGTCGTTCGCGTTCGCGCGCACGGCGATCAAGCCGGCAGCGATCCGTGTCGCCTCGCGCTGAAGGTCGACAAGCGCGAGATCGCGCTCGCCGACGTGCCGGAGAGCGCACCCGGGGGTCGCACGACCGAGGCGTTCGTGCGCCTGCCCGGAGGCCGCGCGAGGTTCGCGGTCGCGTTCCTGAACGACTTCTTCGCGCCGGAGGAAACGGATCCGACGCAGCGTGATCGCAACCTCGTCGTCGAATGGCTCGAAGTCGAAGGTCCGCTCGACGCGCCCGAACCGTCGCGGTATCAGCGCGACGAACTCGATCCGAAGACGCGCGGATCGTTGCGCGACGTCGTGACGCGGCTCTTGCGCCTCGTGTGGCGTCGTCCCGCGCGTCCCGACGAGGTCACACGCGTCGTCGATTTGGCCACGCAGTCCAAGGGTTTCGAAGAGCGCGTGCGCGTTGCGATCGTCGCGAGCTTGGCGAGTCCCGAGTTCCTCTATCGGCCCGAGGTCGCTGAGCCGCGGCGCGAGGGCGAGGGAGAGGGAGAGGTCGCCCCGTCGCTTGGAACCCACGCACTCGCCGCGCGGCTCTCGTACTTTTTGTGGAGCAGCACGCCGGATCGCGAGCTCGCCGAACAGGCCGACGCGGGCGACCTCCGACTGCGTGGACAAGTCCGGCGCATGATCGCGGATCCACGTTCGCAGGCGCTGTCCGACGGTTTCGCCGTGCAGTGGCTCCAACTCGGTCGACTCGAGAGCGCGAGCCCGAATCCGGCGCGATTCCCCGACTTCGACGAGGAGCTCCGCTCGTCGATGTTGGCCGAGGCGACGATGCTTTTCGACGCGGTGTTGCGCGAACGGCGACCGGCGCGAAATCTACTCGATCCGGGATTCACGTTCCTCGACGAGCGGCTCGCGCGGCACTACGGCATCCCGGGCGTCGTGGGCTCGGCGATGCGACGCGTGCCTCTCGATGCGGGACCGCGGGGCGGAATCCTCGGACTCGCGGCTGTGCTCACCGCGACGAGCTATCCGACGCGCACGAGTCCGTCGTCGCGCGGGAAGTTCGTGCTCGAAGCGTTGCTCGGAGTTCCGTCGCCGCCGCCGCCGCCCGGCGTGGGCGTGCTGGTCGACGCCGAGCACGGCGGCGCGGATCTGCCGTTGCGCGAGCGGTTGGAGAAGCACCGCACGGACGAAAACTGTGCGTCGTGTCACGCCCGGATCGATCCGATCGGCTTCGGGCTCGAAACGTTCGACGCGACGGGGCGCTGGCGGACGCGCGAGGGCAAGCACGCGGTGGATGCGCGCGGCGAACTGACCGATGGACGCAAGTTCGCGGGTCCGAGCGAGCT
The DNA here is from genome assembly GCA_043736755.1 of Planctomycetota bacterium. Classification (GTDB taxonomy): domain Bacteria; phylum Planctomycetota; class UBA1135; order UBA1135; genus JAEUHZ01. The sequence continues at coordinate 4,552 of JAYTBY010000769.1, forward strand.
GAAGCAGATCCTCGCTAACGATCCGGCCTTCGTGCGGGCGCTGTTCGAGCAGCTCGCGATCTACGCGCTCGGTCGCGGGACGACGCACGCCGACCGAGCGTGGATGGACGCTGCGATCGCGGCCGCGGGACGCGAACCCACGCTCGCCGGATTGATCGAGGAACTCGTGGAATCCGAGGCCTTCGCGGCACGATGAGAGACTCCATGCGAGGATCGCGAGCGTGACGATCGATCGACGGACGATCCTGCGCGGAGCCGGCGTGGCCATGGCGCTGCCGCTGCTCGACGCGATGGCGAGTCGTGGTCGTGCGGAGAGCCGTGGTCGCGATGAGGGCCCGGATGGCGATGCGAGCGGTAGTCGCGATGGAAGCAGTGGTCGCGATGCGAGTGGTAGTCGCGATGCGAGCGGTAGTCGCGATGCGAGCGCACTCGAGGACGAATCACCGCGTCGCTTGGTGTTCGTCTACGCGCCGAACGGCGTGAATCGCGACGTGTGGACGCCGAGCGCAGTCGGCCCGCTCGCGTCGTTGCCGCCGACGCTCGAACCGCTCGCCGCGTGGAAGCAGGACATGCTCGTCCTCGGTGGTCTCACACTCCGCACGGCCCGTGCGAACGGCGACGGCCCGGGCGACCACGCGCGCGCGAACGCCGCGTTTCTGACGTGCGCGCAGGCCCGCAAAGCCGACGGCGCGATCCACGTCGGCGCGAGCATCGACCAAGTCGTCGCGCGCCGCGTCGGATCGACGACGCGCTTTCGTTCGCTCGAGATCGGTTGCGAGGACGGCGCGCAGTCAGGCCAGTGCGATTCGGGTTACGCCTGCGCGTACTCAAGTAATTTGTCCTGGTCCGCGCCGACGACGCCGGTACCGAAAGAGGTCGATCCGCGCCGCTTGTTCGATCGTTTGTTCCGCGAGGGCGAAGAAGGCGACACGCCCGAGGAGCGCACCGCGCGTCTCGCGCGTCGACGCAGCGTGCTCGACCTCGTGCGCGAGGACGCCCGACGCCTCGCGAGGCGGATCTCCACGGATGACGCACGGAAACTGGAGGAGTACGAGAACTCCGTGCGCGAGCTCGAACGCCGACTCGCGCGCGCTGCGGAGGGCGGAGGAGACATCTCCGAGACGTTGCGGCCGGCTGGGATCCCCAAGGATCGCGGCGAGCACGCACGGCTACTCGCGGACGTGCTCGTGCTCGCGCTGCGCACGGATTCCACGCGGATCGCGACGTTCGCGTTGGCGAACGAGGGCAGCAACGCGAGCCA
>JAYTBY010000770.1:0-5811 GCA_043736755.1 Planctomycetota bacterium
CGTGAAGCGCGACTTCAAGTTGCCCGACACGTGCCACACGATCGTCGCGGTGGAGTTCGTCGAGCCGGGGCCGCCCTGGCTGAGTTGGGCCTCGTCGAGTTGACGCAGCGCGCTCGCACCGAGCGCCTCGTACCGCCGGTATTCGGCCTCGATCGACCGAACGATTCTTCGCTCGTGTGCTGCCGTCATCGCTGCCTCCTCGCATGTGCCACGGTAGCGTTGGACCGGACGAGAGGCTCGCGTGACGGGGAACGGGGAGGCCGAGTTCGAGTTCCCTCTCGTGCTCGGGGTAGCCTGCGCGGACAGAGGACGGCTCGACGTGCGCTATAGGTGGGTGAACCAGAACCAGACTTTCCGCCATGGGTTCAGCGGCGGCTGCCTCTGGTCACCGAAGCGCAAGAAGGATGACAGCCGGAACGCCTTCTACGAGTTCATGCGCGAGGTATCGCCCGGCGACCTCGTCTTCCGCTTCGCCGACACCCGCATCCGAGCGTTCGGGCTGGCCAACTCGCATGCCTACGAGGCACCGAAGCCTCCCGAGTTCGGTGACGCGGGTCGGAACTGGAACGACATCGGGTGGCGCATCGACGTCCGGTTCAGCGCGATCGCCACGGAGTTCCGCCCGGCCCAGTGAATGGAGCAATTGCGCCCGCTCCTGCCAGCCAAGTACGCACCGCTCCAGAAAGATGGGCGCGGCGTGCAGGCCATCTATCTCACGGAGCTCTCACGATCGTTCGCGCTGGCGCTCGCGGATCTGATCGGGACCGACATCTCTGCCATCGCGCGCAACGAGTTGGCCGCCGACCAAGATCTCGTTGCACCCCGTAGCGACCTCGTGCTGTGGGAAGAGCACCTGCGGAACGAGATTCAGAACGACGCTGCGATTCCCGCCACCGAGCGCGAAGCACTCGTCCTCGCCCGGCGCGGGAGGGCCGATTCCGAGAAGGCGTTCAGCGCATCGAGCGATACTGCCGAGTGACGCGAGTCGACCGCCCCGAGCACTTGCGTGCGAGCCACTGCAAGCCTTGGCGGGATTCCACGCACGCCGAACGCCTCGATCCGGAGAACGGGCTGCTCCTCACCCCGAGCATCGACCACCTCTTCGACCGCGGGTTCATCTCGTTCGAATCGAGCGGGCGGTTGCTCGTGTCGCCGGTCGCGCACAGCGAATCGCTGGCGAGGATGGGAGTGCCCGTCGACCGTGCGCTCGACGTGGGAACGTTCAGCCGTGGGCAGTCACGTTTCCTCGATTATCACCGCGAGGCTGTGTTCCTGCGGGCGAACCTCCAGCGCTGAAGGCAGCCTGCGACCGCGCACTCCCGACAGTCCGGCCGACCGGCCGGTCGAAGCTGCCTCGCGCGTAGAGCTCGCTGTCTCTGGCAGTGGCTGATGCGTGACCAAAGTCGAGCGACCTCGGGGGTCTGCTGACGCAGACAACCGAGGTCGCCGGTATCACAGAGCGATAGCGCGCTCTACTTCTGCGCGACCGTCACCTTGACGATCTTGCCCGTGAACGCGTTGTTGACCGGCTTGTAGTCGTTCGACACGTTCGTCTCGCCGTCCATCCCGACGTCAGCGCCTTCGTCGGCCGAGAACGCGAAGGGTTGGGTCTTCGGGATCTGGCCCTCGGCGACCTTCTGACCGTCGATGGAGAGGATCGACTTGCCGCCCGTGCCGAGCTTGGCCGCATCCGGGATGAACTCGTACACGATCGTGTGCTTGCCCGGAGCGAGGGCCTTCGGTGCCGCGACGTTCGTGCGCTCGAGCGCGAAGAAGTTGTACTCGTGGTGCACGAGGCCTTCTTTCATGTAGAGCGCCCAGCCCCCGAAGTAGCCGGCTTGCGCGATGATCACGCCGTTCGTCGTCGCGTCCTTCACCTCGACTTCGGCGGTGATCGTGTGGCGCACGCCCTTCACGTTGATAAAGGCGTTCTCGAGCATGCCCGTCATGCCCGGATAGACCGTCAACGTCTTTCGCCCACCCAAGAGGTCCGGTCGACCGGCGATGGCCGGGTTGAAACGTTCCGCGCGGCGATCGTCGATCGGCAACACGTGGTTGCGAACGGCTTCCTCGAGGAAGAGCGCCTGCAGTTCCTTCAGCTTCGCCGGCTGCGCCTTGGCCAAGTCGTTCGCTTGGCTGAAGTCTTCGTCGACGTGGTAGAGCTCCCACACGTCGTCCTCGAGCGCCGGGATCTTCGCGGCCATGTCCCAGGGAATCGAGTCCCGTGTGCAAGCCACCCAGCCCTCGTGGTAGATGCCGCGATTGCCGAACATCTCGAAGTACTGCGTGGTCCGACGTTCGGCGGCTTTCGGATCCTTCGTGCTGTAGAGCATCGAAACGCCGTCCATGGGACGCTGCGCGACGCCGTTCACGAGATTGGGTTGCGGCAGCTTTGCCGCTTCGAGCACGGTCGGAGCGACGTCGACAACGTGGTGGAACTGACTGCGCACCTCGCCCTTCGCCGTGATGCCTTTGGGCCAGTGCATGACGATGCCGTTGCGCGTGCCGCCGAAGTGGCTGGCGACTTGCTTGGTCCATTGGAACGGAGTGTTGCCGGCCCAGGCCCAGCCGATGGCGAAGTGCGGGAACGTCGTCGGTTCGCCCCAAGACTCGAGGTGTTCCATCATCTGGTCGGCCTTACCCGTGATGCCGTTCAACGCCATCATCTCGTTGTACGTGCCCTCAGGGCCGCCTTCCGCGCTCGAGCCGTTGTCGCCGACGATGTAGTAGAAGAGCGTGTTGTCGAGTTCGCCGATCGCTTCGAGCTGCGCGACCAAGCGACCCACTTCGTGGTCCGTGTGTTCCGTGAACCCCGCAAACGTCTCCATCTGACGCTCGAAGAGCCGCTTCTGGTCGGCGTTCATGTCAGCCCAAGCCGGGATTTCCTTGGGGCGCGGCGTCAGCTTCGTGTCCGTGGGGATGACGCCCAGCTTCTTCTGACGTGCGAACGATTCCTCGCGCAGCTTGTCCCAGCCGCCGCTGAACTCGCCCTTGTACTTGGCGATCCACTCCTCCGGAGCGTGGTGAGGCGCATGCGTCGCGCCCGTGGCGAAGTACATGTAGAACGGCTTGTCCGGCGTGAGCGACTGCTGCGAGCTCATCCATTGGATCGCCTGATCCGTCATGTCGACGGTGAAGTGGTAATCAGGCGTCTGCGCGTGCTCGACGCGCGTCACGCCGTCGTAGATCGCCGGCGCCCACTGGTTCGTTTCGCCGCCGATGAACCCGTAGAACTTGTCGAAGCCCGACCCGGTCGGCCAACGGTCGTAGGGACCGGAGACCGAAACCTCCCACGGCGGGGTCTCGTGGTACTTGCCGAATGCGGCCGTGCTGTAACCGTTCTGGCGCAGAGCTTCGGCCAGAGTCGTGATCTCCCGCGGCCGAATACCGGTGTTGCCCGGGAAGGCCGTCGCGAGCTCCATGATTGCGCCAGCGTTGTTCGCGTGATGGTTGTGACCGGTCAACAACGCGGTGCGTGTCGGACTGCACAGTGCCGTCGTGTGGAAGCGGTTGTACTTGAGGCCTCCGGCGGCCAGCTTCTCGAGCGTCGGCATGCGAATCGGCCCGCCGAACGCACCGCTGTGGCCGAAGCCGATGTCGTCGATGAGCACGATCACGACGTTGGGCGCGCCGGCCGGAGCGTTCACTTCGAAACGAGCTGGCGCCTTCGCCTTGCGCGCGTCGAGTTCGGTGATCTTCGCGGGCTGCGGCTCCGCGATCGGAAGCACTGTGCGGTCGAGGCCCCCACTCGAAGTCGGACCACCTGCGGTCGACTCGTGCGAGGACGGATTCGAAGTCGTCGCCTGGCACGCGAGGGCGAAGAGGAGGGTGCAACCGACGGTGAACGGTGCGAGGCGCATCGGATTGGATGGATGTCGGGGGAACATGCTGCGCATGAGAGTGGCCTTTGCGGAGGTCTTGGCGCGGAAGGCTGCCGATCTGTCGCGGGTCCGTCGCGCAGAGCACCGCGAGGCCGTCAGCGCGGTTGCACGAGGTCCCACTTGTTGCCGTACAAGTCGAGGAACACCACGACCCGTCCGTACGCTTCCTCGCGCGGAGCTTCTGTGAAGCGCGCGCCGTTCGCACGCAAGTGCTCGACGTCCGCCTCGAAGTCGTCGGTGTGGAGGAACAGGAACACGCGCCCGCCGGTCTGGTCGCCGATGCGCGCGACTTGCTCGGGGTTCGCGGCGCGAGCAAGCACGAGCTGCGCGCCACCGCCTCCGCGCGGCGCGACGACGACCCAGCGCTTCCCTCCGGGCATGGGAGTGTCCTCCACGAGATCGAAGCGCATCACGTCCCTGTAGAACGCGATCGCCTCGTCGTAGCCGCGGACGACGAGAGTCAGAGCGCGGATCGAGCGCGGCATGCTTGGATGCTCTCAGAAAGAAAACCACGCGCCAGGCCGATCCGTCGAACACCCCAGTGATGGATTTCAGTCACGGGGCAAGCCCTCGAGCTGCGCTGGCAGCCTGGGACCCCTGACTCGAGACCTTGCCTTGCGCGCACAGGACTCGAGCTGGTGTGAGTGGGCCAAGTCCCGCTCCGGAGTCAGTCTCACCGTCGGACCCTGGGCCCGCATCGAGTCCGAGTCCTGCGGATTCTTGTTGGCGGCGCGGCACACAACTCGAGCGGCTTGCCCACGATCGACGCGCTTCAGCGCGAACTGAACGGCCCGAGCGACCCGATCGGCGCTCGCCACGGCGGTTCGTCGTCGGCGGGTGACCACGTCGGACGAAGGGCCAGGTGCTCCTCGCGCTCCCGGCTGAACCGCTCTTCTTCGCGGCGCACTTCGGGCTTCCCGCCCATTGCATCCGGCTGAGCGGCGAGTGCTTCCCACAAGAACGGGTGCACGCGATGTCGGTGCGCGTCCATCGGATCACCGCTGTCGCTGCGCGGATCCTTCGTTGCGGCTTGGTGCACGCGCTCCGTGAATCCGCTCACCGCTTCGACCGCGATCTCGGCGCGCTCGCCCGCGTCGAGCACGTGCCACGCGGCCCAGAACAACGGCTCGGGCTCGATCCAATCGCTGCGCACGCGGCCGTTCGACAGCTCGAGGTTCTCGCGCCGCGCTTCCGCTCGCAATCGATCCAGGATCTTCGGCGCGCGGCGCTTCAGCGTCCGTTCCGCGTCGTAGAGCAGTCGATCCTGCTCGAGCGAGTCCTTCACCGTCACGCGCGGATGTTCGGCCAAGAACGCCGCGTGGTGCGCTTCGAGCAGCACCGATTCGACCATGTCGTGCGCGCTGGCCTTCGACATCTGCGAGCGCTGTTCCCACGACGCTTCCGAGTGCAGCATCGACACGTCGAGCGGCGCCTCGAAGTCGGCGACGGCGGCGCGACCGAGGACCTTGCCGCTCTTCACGTGCAGCTCGCCGGCGATCTGGACGCGGTTCAGGTTCGCTTCGCTGTAGCGCATGACCTGATCCGTGCGGAAACCCTCTTCGTGCGGGTGTTGGCACTGCCAATACCCGGCGTGGACGCTCTGCGCGCGCTGGCGCACGTGGCGCGCGAACGCGAAGTTCGTTTGGAACACCTCGCGTGCGTCGCCGCGCGGGCCGCTCTTCGCGTCCATGCGCCCCGCCTCCGGGTTGCACGACGGTTCGAAGCCGCGGTCGAGGATCGCGTTCTCGACCGTCAGCTGGCCGATCGACGCGGGGTGGAAGGCGCCCTTCCAGTAGTTCTCCAGCGCGCCCCGGAACGCCAAGTAGCGTTTCCGCGTCGTCCGGAACCCGCGCGAGTCGGGGTTCGGGTAGTCCGTGATCCAGGAGACGAGCTCCGGATGGTTGAGGCGGTAGGCGATCGAGTCCGCGAG
>JAYTBY010000771.1:0-2672 GCA_043736755.1 Planctomycetota bacterium
TCGCAGCGCCGAGCGCGACGACTTCGTCGGGATTCACGCTCTTGTTCGGCTCCTTGCCAAAGACCCTCTTCGCGAGCGCTTGGACTGCGGGCACGCGCGTCGAGCCGCCGACGAGGATGATGTCGTCGATCTTCGAGGGATCGAGTCCGGAGTCCTTCAGCGCTTGCAGACACGGCCCCTTCGCGCGCTCGACGAGCGGCTCGATGAGGCTCTCGAACTTGGCGCGCGTGATCGTCTGTTGGAGGTGCTTCGGACCGTTCGCGTCGGCCGTGATGAACGGCAGGTTGACGTCGGTCTGCGCCACGCTCGACAGGTCGATCTTGGCCTTTTCGCAGGCTTCCTTCAGGCGCTGCATGGCCATCGGATCCTTGCGCACGTCGATGCCGGCTGTCTTCTTGAACTCCTCGGCCACGAAATCGATCAGGGCCTTGTCGAAGTCGTCGCCACCGAGGTGCGTGTCGCCGTTCGTGGCCTTGACCTCGAAGACGCCGTCGCCGATCTCGAGGATCGAGATGTCGAACGTGCCACCGCCGAAGTCGAACACGGCGACGACGCCGCTCTTCTTCTTGTCGAGGCCGAACGCGAGAGCCGAGGCCGTCGGCTCGTTGATGATGCGCTCGACCGTGAGGCCCGCGATCGCGCCGGCGTCCTTCGTCGCCTGACGCTGCGCATCGTTGAAGTACGCTGGGACGGTGATGACCGCACGGCTCACCTTCTCGCCGAGGTAGGCCTCGGCCGCCTCCTTGAGATAGGAGAGAACCTTGGCGCTGATCTCAGGTGCCGTCAGCTTCTTGGCGTCGATCTCGACCTTGACGAGATCCTCCGCGCCGCCCGAGAGCTTGTAGGCGACGAGCCTTTCCTCGCTCGCGACCTCGTGGTGACGCCGCCCCATGAAGCGTTTGATCGACGCGATCGTGCGCGTCGGGTTCGTCACGGCTTGGCGCTTCGCGGGCGCTCCGACGAGCACGGAACCGTCGTTCTGGAACGCCACGACGGACGGCGTGGTGCGCCCGCCCTCGGCGTTCGGGATGACCACCGGGGCACCGCCCTCCATCACGCAGACGACGGAGTTCGTGGTGCCCAGGTCGATGCCGATGATCTTGCCTGATTGAGCCATGTGCTTTGGGGGTCCTTACGCCGCGCTGGATGCCGCGCGGACGCGCTGCGGAGTCAAGTTCCGTGCCACGGCTCTCTAGCCGTAACCGCCTTGTGGTCAGAGCTTTAGAGCCACACCGCCCGCGCCGCGTGCCGCCACATTGGCAGCCGGCGTCCGGGCCGGGTCGCCGTGCTGCCACCCTGACACCTCAGGTCAGCCCGTACTCCTTGAGCTTCCGGTAGAGCGTCCGCTCGCCCATGCCGAGCAGCTTCGCGGTCTTCTCGCGGTTGCCTTCGCACAGCGCCAAGTTGGCCTCGATGAGCGACTTCTCGACCTCGGCCAGCGAGCGACCGGCGAGCTCGAAACCGCCACCGTGCGCCTTCGCGGCCGATCGTTCCGCCGCGTTCACAGCCTCGGGCATGTCCTCGACGCCGAGTACGTCCGCGTGGGCCAGAACGACCATGTTCTCGATCACGTTGCGCAACTCGCGCACGTTCCCGGGCCAGTCGTAGCGGACGAGGATCGTGCGCGCCTCCGGCGTGATGCCGCGGATCGTGCGTTGGTGCGAGCGCGCGAACTCGGACACGAAGTGCTCGATGAGCAACGGCAAGTCGGCTTGGCGCTCTCGCAAAGACGGCATGCGCAGAGTCACGACCTTCAAGCGGTACAGCAAGTCGCCTCGGAACGTGCCGTCCGCCACCATCTTCTCGAGGTCGCGGTTCGTCGCGGACACGAGGCGCACGTCGACTTTCACGGTCGCGTTGCCGCCGACGGGCACGACCTCGCGCGTCTCGAGCACGCGCAAGAGCTTCGCTTGCGTCGAGAGCGGCATGTCGCCGACTTCGTCGAGGAAGAGCGTGCCGCCGTCGGCGTAGACGAAGCGCCCTTCCTTCGACGCGATGGCTCCGGTGAAGGCGCCTTTCACGTGTCCGAAGAGCTCGGACTCGATGAGTTCCTCACTGAGCGCCGCGCAATTCACGGCGACGAACGGGCGCTTCGCACGCGGGCTGTTCGTGTGGATCGCGCGCGCCGCGAGTTCCTTGCCGGTACCGCTCTCACCAAGGATCAATACGGTCGCGCTCGTGCTGGACACCTGGCCCAGGACGTCGAACACGCGCTGCATCGGCGCCGACTGGCCGATGATGCCCTCGAAGCCGAAGCGCTTGTCGATCTGCCGCTGGAGTTCGGTGTTCGTGCGCTTGAGCCGCACGGACTCCACGGCCCGCCCGAGACGCGTGCGTAGCTCGGCCAGGTCCACCGGCTTCGCGAGATAGTCGGCCGCGCCCTCGCGCATCGCTTCGACCGCGGTGCGCACGGATTCGTGCCCGGTGACGAGCAATACGGCGCAGTCGGGTTGAAGTCGGGTCGCCTCGCGCAGGACTTCCATCCCCGATCGATCGGGCATCACGAGGTCCGTGAGCACCGCGTCGAACGTGACTTCGGAAAGGCGCGCGATCCCGTCGGCGCCGGAGTGCGCGAGCGTGCAGCGCGCTCCGTCCATCTCGAGGCCGTCGGCGAGGGCTTCGGCGTGCCCCTCGTCGTCGTCCACGATGAGGACACGCACCGGGCGCTCCGT
>JAYTBY010000772.1:0-2671 GCA_043736755.1 Planctomycetota bacterium
TCTTGGTGAAGCAGGCGATGACCTCGCTGATCACACCCATCCCCGGCAGGATCATGATGTAGACGGCCGGGTGTGAGTAGAACCAGAACAGGTGCTGGAACAGCACCGGGTCGCCGCCGATCGTCGGATCGAAGATGCCGATGCGGAAGATCCGCTCGAGCGCGAGCAGGAAGATCGTCGTCGCGAGCACGGGCGTCGCGAGCACCATGATCAGCGCCGTCGCGTACTGCGCCCAGATGAAGAGCGGCAGCCGGAACCAGGTCATCCCCGGTGCACGCATCTTGTGGATGGTGACGATGAAGTTCAGACCCGTCAGGATCGAACTGAACCCCGTGATGAAGACGCCGACCGCGGTCAGCGCGACCTGCGAGTTCGAGTACGTCGAGCTGTACGGCGTGTAGAAGGTCCAGCCCGTGTCGACGCCGCCGGAGATCGCGACGATCAGCGTGAAGATCCCGCCGACGACGTAGATGTACCAGGACAGCAGGTTGATCTTCGGGAACGCCAAGTCCCGCGCGCCGATCATGATCGGCACGAGGAAGTTTCCGAGCACCGCCGGGATCGACGGCACGAGGAAGAAGAAGATCATCACGATGCCATGCATCGTGAAGAGGCGGTTGTACGTCTCCGCGTCGACGACGTCGCCCTTCGGCGTCGCCAGCTCGAGGCGCATCAGCACCGCGAACAGGCCGCCGATCAGGAAGAAGAACGTGACCGAGATCAGGTAGAGGATCGCGATCCGCTTGTGGTCGACGGTCAGGAGCCAGGACTTCCAGCCGTAGCCGTCGTTCAAGAAGTTCTTGGGCGCGTCGGCCGGCGCGTGCGCGGTGCTCGCGCCACTGCTCTGCATGGTGGAACTGCTCATTACTGTTTGGCCTTCATTACGGCGTGGCCTTGAGCGACTTGATGTAGGCGGCGAGCTGCAGGATCTGCTCTTCGCCGAGCTGGCCCTCGTACGTGGGCATCACGGGCTCGTAGTTCGCGACGATCTTCGCTTGGGGCTTCAGGATCGACTCGCGGATGTACTCATCGTTCATCAACGCCTTGCCGCCGCCCTTGAGGTGGACGTCCTTGCCGTAGATGCCCGCGAGCAGCGGCCCGCGCGGCGGAGCGCCGCCGATGTCCTTCGTGGCCGGATCGATCGGATGGCAGCTCGCGCAGCGCATGCTCTCGAACAGGTTCTTGCCCGCGACTTCGGGCGCCTCGCCGGTCGAACCGGACAGCCAGCGCTCGTAGTCGTCGCGCTCCATCACGGTGACCTTGCCGACCATCCGCGAGTGTCCCGTGCCGCAGTACTCCGCGCAGAAGATGTGGTATGTGCCGACCATCGTCGGTTCGAACCACAATTGCGTGTAGCGACCGGGCACCACGTCCTGCTTCGTGCGGAACGCGGGGATGAAGTAGCTGTGGATGACATCCTCCGACGTCATCGTCATGCGGACCGGTTGGCCCACGGCCACGTGCAGGTTTTGGATCTCTCGCACGCCCGTCGGATGCTGGACTTTCCACATCCACTGCTTGCCGACGACGTACAGGTCGATGGCGTTCGCGGGCACCTTCTGCATCGCCACGTAGAGCGACGTGCCCCAAGCGAAGAGCCCGATCACGATGACGAGCGGCAGGCCGGACCAGAGGAGCTCGAGCGTGGTCGAGCCCTCGATCTGGACCGCCTTGCGACCGTCATCGCACTTGCGATACCAGGTGCACAGGCCGACGACGACGACGCCGATCAGGATGACGAAGAAGACCGTCAGCGCGACCAGGAACCAGTACAGGAGGTCGACCTGCGTCGCGATCGTCGACGCATTCGGCGGGACTAGGGGGATGTCTTTCCACATGGCGTTCTGGTTTCGGTCCTCGTCCTAGGTTCCGCCAGCCGGCTGGGCCGCGGCGCGCACCAACGCACGGTCACGACGCAGCATCAGGACGATGAAGGTGAGGAGCAGGCCGAGGGTCAGCCCAGCTCCGAGTCGAACGACGTTCGTCACGACGAGTCCGTACTTGCCGGTCGCCGGATCGTGTTGGAAGCACAGCAGCGTGATCGCGTCGACGAGGCTGCCGATGCGGCCTTCGGAGGACTCGACGAGCGCCAGGCGCATGTCGAGCTTCGGGAAGACGACGTCGATGAAGTAGCGCGAGACCTTGCCGCTCGGCGTGAGGATCACGACGCCTCCAGCGTGCGCATACTCGCCGACTTCTTCGTCGTAGAAGTAGCGGAAGCCCACCGCTTCGCAGATCGCGTCGATCGACGGCTGATCTCCGGTCAAGAAGTGCCAACCGCGCTCGCCCCCCTCCGCGCCGAGAGCCTTGACGTAGCCGGCCTTCTTCTTGGCCGACAGTTCGGGCGTCTCCTTCGGATCGATGCTGATCGTGACGACGTCGTAGTCGGTGCCGATCGCGAGCGAGTCTTGCTGGCGAAGGCTCGACGACAGGCCGTTCAGGACCTGCGTGCAGAGCATCGGGCAGTCGTAGTAGACGAGCGACAGGATGACTGGCTTGGTCCCGAGTAGGTCGCCGAGTCGCACCTCGGCACCCGTCGAGTCGCGGAAGCGCAGGTCGAGCGGAACTTGCGCGTCGAGCTTCTGAACGAACTTGACCTCGCGCGTGATCCGATTGAACTGCTGCGTCGCGTGCGCGCTCGTCGACGAAAGCGCGGCCGCCGCGAGGACGA
>JAYTBY010000773.1:0-2668 GCA_043736755.1 Planctomycetota bacterium
GCCCCGACGCGTGACGAGGCGACCATCGTTCTCACCGCGGGCGAGCACACGATCGCGCTGGAATACTTCCAGATCGACGGCGCCGCCGCGCTCACGATCGAGCTTGCCGGTTCGCCCTGATCACCGAACCGTCGGAACGCACGCTCGAACAGGTGTGTGGTTCAGGCCCGGACGATCGTCCACACGCCGACGAAGATGAATCCCAGGCCGGCCGCCCACTTCGCGACGTGGGGCGGTACCGCCTTTCCGATCAGGGCTCCAGCGAGGACCCCGATGCCAGCCGCGATGACGAGCGCCGTGGCGGACCCCGCGAACACCGTCCAACGGCTGCGCTGGGCATCCGTTGCGTAGAGCATCGTCGCGAGCTGCGTCTTGTCGCCGATCTCGGCCACGAGGACCGTTAGGAAAACGGTCCCGAAGAGTCTCCAGTCCATCGTCGACGCCTCGGTCATTGGCCCAGGAACGGATAGCGCCAGTCGCGCGGCGGCACGAACGTCTCCTTGATCGTGCGCGGCGAGACCCAGCGGTAGAGATTGAGGATCGAACCGGCTTTGTCGTTCGTGCCCGAGAGGCGCGACCCGCCGAACGGTTGTTGACCGACGATGGCGCCGGTCGGTTTGTCGTTCACGTAGAAGTTCCCGGCGGCGAAACGCAGCGCTTCCGTCGCCTGCGCGACCGCCGCGCGGTCATCGGCGAAGATGGCTCCCGTCAACGCATACGTCGACGAGTTCGCGGCGAGCTCGAGCGCTTGCGCGTACCGTTTGCCCTCGTACACGTGGATCGTGAGCACCGGCCCGAAGAGCTCCGTCAGCATCGTGTCGTAGCGCGGATCGGTCGCCTCGATCACGGTCGGCTGCACGAACCACCCCTTTTTCCCGTCACACGCTCCGCCGAACACGACGCGCGCGTCCTTCGACTTCTTGGCAGCCTCGATCGCGGCCTTCTGCTTCTGGAAACTCGGTTCGTCGATCACCGCGCCGACGAAGTTCGAGAAGTCGCGCACGTCGCCCATCTTCACTTCCTCGAGGATCGCGCCGAGTTCCGCTTGGAGCTTCTTCCACATGCTCTTCGGCACGTACGCGCGGCTCGCGGCGCTGCATTTTTGGCCTTGGTACTCGAAGGCACCGCGCACGAGCGCCACGGCCAGCGCGCGCACGTCGCACGACTCGTGCGCGAACACGAAGTCCTTGCCGCCGGTTTCGCCGACGAGGCGCGGGTATTGACCGTAGTTCCCGAGGTTCTTCGCGACCGTGTTCTGGATCGTGTTGAACGTGCTCGTCGAGCCGGTGAAGTGCACGCCACCGAGACGCGGGCTGCTGAGCGCGATGCCGCCGACCGCTGAACCGGGTCCGGGGATCCAGTTGATGACGCCATCGGGCAAGCCCGCTTCGCGCAGCAGTTGGAAGAGTTCCCAGTTCGAAAGGATCGACGTCGACGCGGGCTTCCACAGCGCCGTGTTGCCGAGCAGCACCGGCGCCGTCGGCAAGTTCCCGCCGATCGACGTGAAGTTGAACGGCGTGATCGCGAGCACGAAACCGTCGAGCGGTCGGTACTCGAGCCGATTCCAGACGCCGGGTGAGCTGATCGGTTGCTCGGCGTAGATGCGCTCGGCGAAGTGCACGTTGAAGCGCCAGAAATCGATCATCTCGCAGGCCGCGTCGATCTCGGCCTGGTGGCATGTTTTCGATTGGCCGAGCATCGTCGACGCGTTCACGCGGTCGCGGTGCGTCGTCGTGAGCATCTCGGCCGCGCGCAGGAAGACCGCCGCGCGCTCCTCCCACGGCAACGCGCACCACGCCGGTCGCGCGGCTTCGGCTGCACCGATCGCGGCCTGGACTTCCGCGGGTCCGGCTTGGTGGTACGTCGCGAGGACGTGCCCGTGGTCGTGCGGCATCACGGACTTGCCGGTGTGCTTCGTGCGCACTTCCTTGCCGCCGATGACGAGCGGGATCTCGACTTCGCGGCTGGCCGTCAAGGACAGCTCGTTTTCCAAGGCAGCTCGTTCAAAGCTGCGTGGCGCATACGGCTTGACGGGCTCGTTGACCGGGGTCGGGACGCGGAAGGCGCCGAAGCTCATGGGGATCCTGGCGGTGTCTGGGGCAGCGAATCAGCGGATGCGGTGGGGCAGCAGTATTCCGCGCAGTTCGTACGTTGTCGATGCGGACTGCGGCGCGAAGGGGGAGTACGCTCGCCCCCGTGCTGACCTCACTCCTGCTCGCACTCCTCCCTTCCGCCGCGGCTCCCCGAGTGGAAGACCCGCCGAAGTCGCCGCTCCTCGAAGCTCCGGCCGAGCTCGGCGTCGATGCCGCGCGCACTTCAGTGACGAAGGCGTTGAAGTGGATCGTCGAGAACCAACGCCCCGACGGCGCGTGGGCGAGCGGTTCGATGGACTCGCTGCAGGTCGAGTTCTTCCAAGCCGAGACGCACTTCGCCTTCCAGTACGCGGCCAGTGCGTTGACGGTGCGGACACTGCTCGACGCCGAAGAGACGCCCGAGCGCCGCGTCGCGCTCGAGAAGGGCCTCGATTGGCTCTGCACGATCCCGATGCCGAAGCGCACGAGCTCTTGGGACGTCGACTGTTCGTGGAGCGCGCTCTACGGTTTCGATTGCTTCGTCCATGTCGCGCTCGACCCGCGTTTCGCTGCCGATCCGTGGAAGTCGAAGCTCG
>JAYTBY010000774.1:0-5796 GCA_043736755.1 Planctomycetota bacterium
GGCCAGGCTGCAGCGATCGGCGCGAGACCTGTCGACTTGGCCGCGAGGAACAGGATCGCTTGCGCTGCGAGTCCGAGCGCAAGCGCGACCCCAAGGCGCGCGAGTCGTCCGCTGCGCACGGGCACGAGAACGCTCGCGAGGATCCAGCCGGGTACGAGGACGCTCACGCACAGAAACGTCGCGGCCAGGGCGACCGACCCCGCGCTCGCGCCGAGGAAGAGCGTCGGAATCGTGAGCAGAATCGACGCGGCGACGGCGCACGCGAGGTCGCGTGCCACGCGCGTTGCGTCTCCGCGACCCTCGCGCTTCTCGCGCCGAGAACTCTCGAGAACCACCGACTCCGCGTGCATCGATGGTGAACCCTAACCGCCCTCCCGGCGCGCGAGAATCCCCATCCGGGTCGGCGCGCGGCATACTCGTAGCGTCGTTCCGTTCCAGGGCGACAGGGTCTCCGGTGGTCTCCATGAGTCTGGCCCTCCGATTCGTCTCCTGTTTCCTCCTCGCTCTGCCCGGCGCTCTCGCGACGCTCGGCTCGAGCGCGTTCGCACAGGCATCCGTTGCGTCGACCACGGCGCAAGAGCGCGCGCGGACAGAACTCGAGGCCGCTCGTGCAGCGCGCGATGCGCATTGACCGGACATCCACCTCACACGCATCGAGGACGCGCTCCGCGCGCTGGAGGAGATGGCCGACGAATCCCTCGGCGAGACCGGTGACGCGCTGCTCGCCGACCTCGGCGAACTCGCGAACCTCGCCGCGGATCCACGACTCGGGCGGCGTGCCTTCGAGCGCCTCGTCGCCGTCCGGGAGCGGCGACTTCCGCCGGATGCGCAGGCATTGCTCGTCGCACGGAGCGACCTCGCGCGCAGCCTTCTCGGCGCGCAGGATTTCCGGGCCGCGCGCGCGCTCCTCGAAGGCGTCGTGGCCGCGTGGGCTGCGAAGACGGCCCCCGATGTAGCGGCCGCGCGAAAAGCGCGGTTTCGGCTCGCGAGCAGCCTGCGCTCGCTCGGTGAACTCGACGCCGCGCGCACGTTCTTCGACGACATGATCGCGGGGTGCGAGCGCGCGGATCCCCCCGATCCGAAGTCTCTCGCGCTGGCGCGCTTCGACCTTGGGACCCTGCTCTACCTCGCCGATGACTTTCGCAATGCCCTGGCGCTGCAGGAGCCAGCGCCCTTGGCGCTCGAGACCGAGCTACCCGCGGACGACCCGAGTCTCGCTAGCGCGCGCGGCAACCTCGCGATCACGCTGTACTCGTTGGGCGAACTGGCGCGTGCGCGCGCGCTGCAAGAAAGCGTGCTCGCGAACACAGAGCGTGTGTACCCAACGGATCACCGCTACATCGTCAGCGCGCGGCGCGGCTTGGCGAACACGCTCGCCTCGATGGGCGACCTCGCCGGCGCGCGCGTGTTGGAGGAGAGGGTGCTCGCGACGAGCGCGCGGACGCTCGACGAGGACAGCGACGATCTAGCGATGGCGCGCGCCAGTTTCGGAGCGACGCTCTCGGAGCTGGGTGAGTACTCGCCGGCGCGCGTCCTCCAAGAACGAGTCCTCGCGCAGCGTGAGTCCCGGCACCCGACCACTCATCCGGCGGTCCTGCGTGCCCGCATCAATCTGGCCGCGACGCTTTTGTCGCAAGGCGATCTGTCCGAGTCGCGCAGCCTTTCGGAGAGCGTGGTCGAAATTCTCGACCGCGTCACCGCCGAGGACCACACCCTGCGCGTCGGCGCGCGCGCGAACCTCGCGCGCTGCTACTACCACTTGGGCGAGGACGAGAAGGCGCGCGTGCTCCAAGTCGGAGTGCTCGAGTCGCACGAACGCACGAGGCCAGCCGGACACCCCGAGATCATCTCGGCGCGGCTCAACTTGGCCAACACGTTGAAGCGCCTGGAGCGCGGTGGCGAAGCACTGGATTTGCAGGAGCGAAGTCTGGGCGACCTCGAGGGGTCCGTACCCGACTCGAGCCCTCTCCTCGCGATGGCGCGCGCGAACCTCGCCGGCACGCTCCTCATGCATGGGGAGTTCGTGCGTGCGCGCACCCTGCTCGACGCCGCGTTGGCCTCGCCCAGCCTGCGTGACGATGACGTTGGGATCGCTCGATCACGCCCGCTCGAGCTCCTGTGCTCGCTCCTCGTGGCCGAAGAGCGAGCGCGCCAGCCCAGCGAACGGCGCCCCGAAGCCGCAGCGGAGTTCTACGTGGCCTGTCGCCGCCTCATCGAGGGCGAGCGGCGGATCCTCGGGCGAGTCGTGCTCGAAGCCTCGCCGCGCGAAGCCGAGGAGCGCGTCACAGCGCGTCGGGCGAGCGTCCAGGGCATCCTCTGGATGAGCGCCGGCGGCGGAGTTTTTCCCGCGGATCCTGAACTCGCCGCTCTGGGTTTCCTCCTGGCGGAGTCCTCCCGCGCAGCCGCCCTCGCCACGGCGCGCATCGCTGCGGCCGCGCGCGGCGATGCGTCGGTCGAAGCGCTCCTGAGCGCCGCGCGTCAGGCGAGTCAGCACTTGGCGAGGCTCGCGCAAGCCGGTGGAACCGCGGAGGAAGTGGATGCCGCTCAGCGCGCACTCGACACGGTCCAGCGCGAACTCGTGGTCCGTGGCGCGGCCCGGATCGGAGGCAGCACAGCCGGAGTCGACGACCTGCGGCCGATGGCCGCGAAGCTCGGGAGCGACGCCGTGCTCGTGGCCTGGATGCGCTGCGCGCGCAGGGTGGATCCGAGCACGTCGGTCGAATTCCTCACGGCGAACGTCCTCTGCGGCGGTGCCGAAGGACCGCGACTCCATCACTTCGAACCTGGAAGGATCGACGCGCTCACGACGGTGGTCGAGCGCTGGCGCGCGGCGATCAAGAACGGTGGGGACCGCGGTCTCGCGTCGGCGGCCCCGGAGCTCGACGCGACGCAACTAGGCAACGCGGTGCGTGCGCCCGTGCTCGATCCGCTTCTGCCCGCGCTGCGCGGAGCGAAACGGCTCGTCGTCGTCCTGGACGACGTGCTCCATACCATCCCACTCGACGCCTTGCCGGCCGGTCCGTTCGCGCCGACGCCCGAGGGGGCCGCGCTGCCCCTGGGTGAGTTCATCCGCATCGAGTACCGCTCGTCGGCGTTCGAGTGGCTGGAGTCCTCGGAGACGCCGAGTGAAGCGGGCGCGCTGGTGGCCTGGGGGCATCCGGCCTTCGACTCCCAGCCGACCGAAGCGCCGGACCTCGAGCCGGAAACCATCGCGATCGCGGTCGTCGACGCGAGCGCGCCCTACGCTCCTGCGGTCCTGCGTGGCGGCGCGTGGGAGCGCGGCTTCGCACCGCTC
The DNA here is from genome assembly GCA_043736755.1 of Planctomycetota bacterium. Lineage (GTDB taxonomy): Bacteria > Planctomycetota > UBA1135 > UBA1135 > JAEUHZ01. Next base: position 3,296 of record JAYTBY010000774.1, read on the forward strand.
ACCGCGACGCGCGAGGAAGTGCGCGGGATCGGCCAGTTCTTCGAGGACGCTTTCGGCGAGGAATCACCGCGGCGTGTGCTCGAACGGCGCGCGGCTTCGCGCGAGAGTCTCGAGACGCTCGCGCCGCGCGCGCGCTGGCTCCACGTCGCGACGCACGGCTGGTTCGCGCCGGAGTCCGTGCGCTCGTCCGAGGATCTCGACGACGAAGGCACGCGTTCGACTTCCGTCGAGGCCCGCGTGCGCGGGTCGAGCCCGATGGTGCTCGCCGGACTCGCGCTCGCTGGTGCCAATCTGCCGGCCGACGAACTCGGGCGCTACGCGGGGCTCGTCACGGCGCAGGAGATCGCGTCGCTCGACCTCGGTGGTTGCGAGTTGGCCGTCCTGTCCGCGTGCGACACGAACGTCGGAGTTCGACGCGCGGGCCAAGGCGTGGCGAGCCTCCAGCGCGCGCTGCACATGGCTGGAGCACGCAGCGTGATCACGTCGCTCTGGAAGGTGCCCGACGAGGCCACGAAGGAACTCATGGTCGACTTCTACCGACGCCTGTGGATCCAGAAGAAGCCCAAGGCACAAGCCCTCTGGGAAGCGAAGGAGCGGCTGCGCGAAGCGCGCGACGACGTCGGTCGCCCGCTCTACGCGACGCGCGATTGGGCGGGCTGGGTGTTGAGCGGCGATCCGCAGTGAGACGGAGGCCGCCGCGGGTCGCTACCTTCTCCGGCATGAGCTCCGCGACCCGACCCTCGTGCTTCGCCCTCACTGCAGTCGTCACGCTGTCCACGCTCGTGCGCGCCGGCGACGAAACCTACGACGCGCGCTATGCGACGAACCTCGTCCGCAAAGGTCCGCTCGCGCCGCTCGACTGGTCGTCCGGACCCGGTGACGTGTGGCGTGTCTCAGGACTCGAGTTCGTGCGCGGCGGTGAGTTCTCCGTCGTGTTCGGTGAATCGACGCTCGTGCTCGGCACCAGCGCCAAGAACCCGGTGTGGGCCGTGATCCTGCCCGACAAGCCGACGTCGATCACAGGGCGCACCGCGGCTGCGGGGAGCATGATCACGTCGGCGTGGGTCCGCTTCCATCCGTCGAAGTTCAAGGAACTGTTCCCGCTCACGCGTGTCACGGGCCCCGGACCCGCCGCGGCGATGCTGCCGGCGCGGCGGGTCGCGTCCACGAAGATGGGATCGAGCTGGCAAGCCGATGGTTTTCCGGCGTTGCCCGATCCGGGAGCGCTGGTGTTCGATTGCGACACGGTGGCCGGTCCGCGGCGCTTCCTCACGATCGACGACGCGAAGAACTCGGTGCAATACATGGCCGCGTTCGAGCGGCGCACACTCGCGCCCGACACCGCCATCGATCCGGCGGCGGCGACGGTCGCGTTCGACAAGGCCTGGTCGCGCTTCGACGAGATCTACGCCAAGTTCGCGCTGCGCTCCGACGTCGATTGGGATGCGCTGCGCACGCTCTACCGACCGCTCGCGGAGGGATCCACGACGACATGGCAAGCCGGCAGCGCGATCGCGCTGGCAATCGAGAACCTGCGCGACCTGCACGCGTGGGTGAAAGTCGGTGACGAGATGTGCGCGCCCTACCAGCGCGTCCGGCCGATGAACGCGTCGTGGTCGGGCACGCAGGCCGTGATCGGCACGGTTTCCGAGCCTTCGAAGCAAGTGGCTCACGGTCGCACGAAGGATGGCGTCGGCTACATCGCGACGTTCGGGCTCACGGACGAAGGTTGCGTCGACGCGTTCGATGCGGCGCTGGAGGAAGTCGGCGATTGCTGGGCGCTCGTCGTGGACTTGCGCATGAACGGCGGTGGCAATGAGGCCTTCGCGCAGGCCATGGCCGGCCGCTTCGCGGACAAGAAGCGCACCTACTCGCAGTCGCAATTGCGCTCGGATCCGAAGGCGCGCAAGTCGCTCTCCGCGCCGACTCCGCGCGTCGTCGAACCGCGCGGTCCTTGGCGTTGGGTGCAACCCGTCGTGGTGCTTCAAGGTCGACGCACGATGAGCTCGGCCGAGTCGTTCGCGGCGATGATGAGCACGATTCCGGGCGTGACGACGATGGGGGACGCGACCGCGGGTTCGAGCGGCAATCCCGAGCTGCTCGATTGCGGCAACGGGATCCTGGTCAACGTGCCGCGCTGGAGCGATCTCGACACAGCTCTGAAACCGATCGAAGACGTCGGTTTCCCGCCGAAGGTCTCGTTCGAGGCGAAGCCGACGTCGTTCACGTCGGACGCGGACGCCTTGGTGGTGGCCGCGCTCGAGAAGGTCAAGAAAGACGCGAAGGGCGTGCGGCGTGCCGGCAAACCGGCGAAGAAGTGACGAGGACCTCTCCATGATCACACTCTTGGCCTTCGTTCTCGGTCTCACGTCCGACCCGTTGACCGCGGGTTCGTCGAAGATCGAACTCGACTACGACGGCGTGAAGCTCGAGGTCTTCGCGCACAAACCCGCGAGTTGGACCGGGGAGCGCATGCTCGTCGTCTTCCACGGCGTGAATCG
>JAYTBY010000775.1:0-5775 GCA_043736755.1 Planctomycetota bacterium
AGGCGCACGAAGAGGGCTTCGAGCGTGCCCAAGTCGAGTTGGAGCCCGCGCTTCCCCTCGCGATGGCGTGTGAACCAGTGGAAGAGTTCCTGTCGCCCGGCGCGGACGATCCAGCAGCCGGTGCAAACGTCCTCGCGCGCGATGGCTTCGCCGACGATCGCCAAAGCCGAGGCGTGGCGCTCGCCTTCCTCGAACAGCTTCTCGCAGGCCTGGCAGGTGGCCTGACGGCGCCGGAAGGTCCAGTCGGTCATGCCCGACGGTATGCGGCTTCCTGGAACCCAAGTCAACGGGGCGCGGGACCTCGCCCTTCGGCGCCGCCAGCGCGCCGCAGGGACGATCGGGGCGTGAATCAGTGCGGTACGAAGGTGCGCCACACGGCCGGGGATCGACGAATCGTGTCCCCCGCCAGGGTGCCCAGCGCCCGCTCGAACGCAGCGACGACCGCCGGCTCGCCATTCCCCGCTGCGTACTCGAGCAAGTCCGCCATCCGCGGGATCGCGCGCACTTCGTCGAGTCGCGCGAGACCCTCCGCGGCGCTCGACGCGACCGTGCGATCGGGGTCGCGGCCGGCGCGCAGAAGGACGCCCATCGCAAAGCCCTTGTGATCGTGACGGGAGCCGCGCGAGCCGAGAGCGCGGGCCGACTCGGCGCGGACCGTCCATTCGAGGTCGCGCTCGATGTGAGCGGCGAGCGCCTGCTGAACCGCGATCTCGGCGGTACCAGCATGTGGGAGCGAAGCGAGGAGTTCCGCGGCTCGGCGACGCGTCTCGGCACGTTCGTCCTCGAGGAGCACGACGACGTGCGCGACCGCCGGCGCACCGATCGCGAGCAGGCGATCGGCCGCGAGGAACGCGACCACACCGTCCTTCGCGCGCAGAAGTTCGGCCAGCACCGGCCCGGACGTGTTCGTCAAGGCGACAAGGTCCGCTTGCGCGCGCTCGAACCGGCCCGGTTCGCCACCCGGCCGCGCGAAAGCGTTGCGCTCGTATGCGCGCACCATCTCGCGCACGAGGTTGTCGACGACGAAACGCGCGAGAGCCGGATCGCGCTCGACACGCGCGCGCTCGAGTTCGAACGCCGAGTCCCCCTTCTGCCACGCCTCCCACGCGGCGCGGTACTCGACCGGCAGCGCTTCGAGCGGGACGACGCCGGCTCCGCCGCTCGACGATGCGCGATCGGTCGAACTCGCGCACGCGGCGAGGGCGGCGAGGAGGACGTGCGCGACGCAGCGCATCAGGCTCCGCCCCGTGCACACCGGAACGATGCGTCCCACGCCGATTCGGCTTCTGCTTGCATGCGTTCGACCCACCACTCGCTCGGACGCGGCGCCGCGAGCGCGGGGAGAGCCGCGAGTGCTTCTTGGTGCACCAACGCGATCTCGGCCGGATCGTTCGCGTCGACGAGGACGCGCCAGGCGACGCGCGCGAGGTCGGAATCGAGAGCCCGACACGCCTCTTCCACGGCGCGTTCGTCGCGCACGAGCACGAATCGCGCGAGCTCGAGCTCGCGCAGCGCATCGCGCCGCCGTTCGGCAACACCTAGAAATCGTGCTTCGATCGGCACCCAAGGCGTCGGACCGTGCACGGGGTTCGCATCGGCGCACGCGAGACACGGCATGGGACCGAGCGACGCGTCGCAAGGGCCGGGCAGGTCGCGTCGGACTCGATTCCCTTCGAGGCAGGCATAGGACGGATTCTCGAGCTCGACTACGGCCGGCACACCGACCGACGCCGCGATCGCGACGAGGTCGTGCGTGAGCCCGCGCCGATCGACGACGTGCACGAGATCGACGTGCGGTTCGAGGAGGAGTGCGCGCAAGAGCCGCGCCGCTTCGATCGATCGCGAGCGTTGCCAGTGCTCTGGCGCTGGATCCGTGCGCACGAGCCTCACGAGTCGCGCTGCATGCTCGATCCGCGCTTCGCCCACGCCGCGCGCGCCGGCGAGGACTTGCGCGTCGACGCCGTGGACCGCCAGCGCGGCGGCGAGTTCGAGGGCCGGGCCGATCCGGGAGGCATCGCTGCCGGCAGTGAGGAGGACTCTCACGATTTGCCAGGGCCCGCGTAGCGCGCGAGGACTTGATCCACGTGCGCGTCGAACGTCGGTAGCGGAACGGGGTCCTTGTAGAGCTGTTCCAGTCCAGCGCGGCGCTCGATCACGGTCGCGAGGAGGCGCGCGAGGCGCTCGACGTCACCGGGTGGGAAACGCAGGCCGTTCTGGCCGGGAATGACGAGTTCCGACATGCCGCCGAGGTCCGAAACCGCGAGCGGCGTACGACACGCGATGGCTTCCTGGATCGAGAGCGGCGAGTTCTCGAACCACAGGCTGGGCACGACGAGCAGATCCGTCGCCAACAAGAACGGCGCGATTTCGTCGCGCTGCAGTGGTCCGGGGAGTTCCGCGCCGCTGACGCGCGCGAGTTCGAGCAACCGGTCCTGGTACTCCGGTCCATGTCGGGCCGGTCCGTGGAGGACGAGTCGTCCGTGGTTGCGCACGGAGATGGGGATGCGTGACCAAGCCTCGAGCAGAACGTGCGGGCCCTTCAGCGGTACGAGCGATCCGAGGAACCCGATGCGCACGCGACCGTCGGGCGCGGGAGTGCGCTCGCCGCCGAAGCGCGCGCGATCGAAGCCGAAGCGCACGAGCTCGATGCGCTGCGCGTCGAGGCCCCACTCCGCGAGGAAGCGGTCGCGCAAGAATCGGCTGGGCGCGAGGAAGAGATCGACGGTGCGCGTCGCAGCATCACGCAGCTCGTGCCAACGCCCTTCGGCCTCGCGAGCGAGCTTCGCGGCTTCGAGTCCGGCGGGTGCCTCGACCCGTTGAATCGGCGCAGACGTGTTCGCCGGCGCCGGGCTGTTCGCCTGCGCGATCGTGTCTGTCGGCGGCGGCGGAACCACGGATTCCTCGCGCAATCCGGGCTTGCGCGCAAACGCGATCCGCGCGCGACGTGCCGTGTCCCCGAGGTCGAGCCCCGTGGTTTCGTGCAAAGCCGCGATGACGGGTCCGACCGCGCGCGCAGCCCACGGCTGCGTCCACGGATGATCGACGAGACACGTACCGCAGCGCGAGAAGTCGACTGTGTGACACAGGCCGCCATCCGAATGCACGCGCTGACCGAGTCGTGCACACGTCAGCCAGTAGTCGTGCAACGTGAAGACGACGCGCGCGCCGTGCGCCTGCGCAAGGTCGAGGCACCCCGCGGACAAGTACATGAGGTGCTGGACGTGCACGACGTCCGGCCTGTGCTCGGCGAGGACTCGCGCGAACGCGCGCTCGACCCGCGCGTTCTTCCACGTGCCGCTGAAGCTCGCGTGGTAGAGGTTGTTCACGATCTCGTGGATCGTGACACCGTGCTCCTGCCGCACGAGCACGCGACCGTCACGCCGCAGAATGTCCTTCTTGGCCGCGAAAACCGCGACGTCGTGTCCGCGCAGGGCCAGTGCGCGCGCGAGCTCGGCCGTGTAGGTCTCGGTCCCGGCGTTCCCGTGGGGTGGGACGTTGTGGCTGACGATGAGGATGCGCACGGGGGCTCGCGTCGAGAGTACCCGAAGTCCACGCGCTTTCTGGCCGGCTTGCCCTGAGTCCTCGAGCGACTACGATTCGCAGTATGAAACGCTGGATCATTCGCTTTGCCATCGGGCTCGCTGTCCTCTTCGTGGCGATCCAATTCGTGCCCGCGGGCCGCACGAACCCGGCCGTCACGAAGCCGCTCGAGGCACCGACCGACGTGATGGCGGTCCTGCGCCGCTCGTGCTTCGACTGTCATTCCAACGAGACGCAGTGGCCCTGGTACGCCTACGTCGCCCCGACCTCATGGCTCGTCGTGCACGACACGGACGAGGGGCGCGCGGAGCTCAACTTCTCGCACTGGGGCGACCTGTCCGCGAACGCGCGCAGTTCGAAAGCGTCGGAGGTCGTCGAGGAGATCGAGGGTGGCAAGATGCCGCTCGAGGAGTACCTCTGGATGCACTCCGAGGCCAAGATCTCGCCGCAGGACCTCGAAGTCTTGCGCCGTTGGAGCGACGGCGACGTCTGACGACGATCAGGGTCCGTGGAGTTTCCACGGACCTCCCGAGGCCGTAGGGTCGATTCTCTGGCGGTGTTTCAGCCCGCGACTGGTCGGGCGATCACCCACCAGGCGCGCAACGATCCGGAAAGCGCGGCGTCGAGGAGTCCGCGCACTCCGCCGGACTTCAGCGCCGGCGTGATCGTCAGCGGTCCACCGACGAGCAGATCTCGATCGGGCACGCTGCGCACCGCGAGAAATCGCGCGCGATCCGCGCGACGGCGATCTCGGAGCGCGAAGAATGCGCGCTTGCCCTTCCACCAGTCGCCGGCGTGTCCGCGTGCGAGAGCGAACGTGAACCACACGGCCTCGTAGAGCGCGAGGCCCGGGAGTGCGACCAGGATCGTGCGCGTCGAGTAGCACTTGCCGACGAACGTCCAGCGGTTGCGCGAGTGGAAGAATACGCGCGAACCGGGATACCTAGGCCCTTCGCGAAAGCTGATTCCGGGCGTCCCACCCTTGTGGAGCACGAGTGCATCCTCGACCGACACGATCCGTGCGCCGCACGCGCGCAAGCGGTACGAGAGATCGAGATCCTCGAACAGGATGAACATCGTCTCGTCGTAACCACCGAGTTCGAGCACGCGGTCGCGATCGACGAGCAATGCGACGGCGACCGCACAGTCGACGTCGATCGTCCCGGTTCCCGCAGCGCGCTCGAGCGGCGCATAGAAATTGCGCAGCGCGATGAGCCCGGCGTAGTGGAACGCCCCGCCGTCGTAGTGAACGCGCGTAGGCTCCGCGGCGAACACGCTGCGCGGCTGGACGATGGCGATGCGCCGATCGGTCGCGGCAGCCGCGGCCAGCTTTTCGAGCGTGTCTGGCCGCACGATCGCGTCGTTGTCGAGCGCGAGCACCCAGCGGTTCTTGGCCGCACGCATCCCGGCGTTGCGCGCTGGACACGGGCCGTCGTTCTTCGGCATGGCAACGATGCGGGCCTCGGGGAACCGCTCGCGCACGAGCGCGACACTCCCATCCTGCGAAGCGTTGTCGACGACGAGCACTTCGTCGACGACACCGCGCAGCGTGCGCACCGCGTCGAGGCACTCCGCGAGGTAGCGCTCGCCTTCCCAATTCACGACGACGACGGAAACGGATCCGAGCCCGCTGTTCACCGCCGTGCTGGGACGAATGGACGTCACGTCAGTGGAGCGGCAGCTCGAAGTCGCTCGCGCGGCACGGGGCGCGATGCTTCAGGCAGTAGGGCACGTTCAGGAGCACATTTCCGCCCGCTTTGACGAGCACCCACCACGCTCCCGGTGTCTCGCGCAAGGAACGACCGATGCCAATCGTGCCCGTCGCGTCGGTCACCGTGCCCTCGGCTTCTTTCGCGCTGCCGCGCAGCAAGACCTTCGTCACGACGAGGAATGGCATGCGCGCCAGATCCCCGAGCGGCGCGTACTTGAGCATCGACAACCACGCGTTCCGGGCATGGAAGTACAGGCTGCGCTTGCCCATCTTGATGCCGAACGGCGTCTTGTGGAACACGTGGCAACCGGGGAACTGCAGCACGCGGTAGCCGAGGTTCAGCAGACGGCACGTGAGATCGCGCTCGTTCCCGTAGATGAACAGGCGCACGTCGTAGTAGCCGGCCTTCTTCAACGCATCCGAGCGCGCGAGCGACGCGCAACCACGGAACGTCGACATGTAGCGTTCTTCGCGCACGAGCGGCGACGCGAGGTAGGCCGCCGGCGTGCCCGGCTCGATCACCT
>JAYTBY010000776.1:0-5769 GCA_043736755.1 Planctomycetota bacterium
GGCCGTCGCGAGCCATCTCACTCGGATCCTACTGCCGAAGCATGAAGGCGATGCTCTACGCGAACTCGCTCGGCTTCTCGAGCGCATCGCCAGGAAGCGATACCGACGGCGGGCTCGGAAACCGTATCCAAGAGTGTCGCTCAAGCCGACGCAGCGCTGGGGCGCTACGGGACGAAGGGGAGCCTAATGGCATTGGCCCGAGCGCGCGATCATCGCCGCGGGTTCCGCCAGCGCGAGCGCACCGAGCAGCGCGTACAACCCACCGACGACCCACACGCCGATGAAGAGCCCCGTGGTCGGGAGATGCGCCGCGACATCTCCCGGCGTGCGCAAGATGCCGACGACGATCGTGTTCCCGACGAGAACGGCCAGTCCGAAGGCGACGCCGAAAGTCCGGAGCAGATGGCCGCGCCCGGTCACAGCCTCCACCCGCTTCGGTCGAGCGGTTCGAGTCGATCATTCGTCAGCCCCACGTCGATCTCGTCGCTCGTCGACGGACTCGAACGCACCTCGATGAAAGATTCGACGTCGAAGCGCGACGCGCACGCAGGCTCTGGCCAACTCCGCTGCAGCTCGTGTGTGTGCCCGAAACCAAGCCTTCCGCTTCGAGGTGAACTTCGTTTCGTGATGGGAGAACTCCAGTGATCGGGCCCCGTCGCGCGAGCCCGTTTGCGAGGGTAGCAGCTAGCGACCGTGCCGGGCCTCCAGGGTTTCGCAGCAGTGGCCTGTGGGGACTGTGGAGAATTCGCGTGCTCTCGCAGCGCTGAGCGACGCAATCCGACGCGATGCGGCTACCGCGCGGGCTGTTCAGCATGCGCCACGCGGCTACCGCGCGGTCTGTTCAGCACGCGCGACGCAGTTACCGCGCGGGCTGTTCAGCGCGCGCGACGCAGTTACCGCGCGGGCTGTTCAGCGCGCGCCAGTTCGTCGAACTCAACGCTCGATGCGCAGCTCCTGCCAGATCGAGATCGACTTGCGTGCTCCCGAGTCGCCGGCCGCGCTGTTCCATATGGCGCAAGCCACTTGAACCGTCGAGCCCGGGAGCAGCGGCACACTGCCGACGCCCTGAGGCCGAAGCGCGCGCCGGAATTCGACGTGCCACCGTCCGGCCTGCCAGTACGCGTCGGCCTCGACCTCGCCCGCGACCCGCGTCGTGCCAGGAAGAGTGCCCACGCCGCGCACCGTGATGCGGTCCGCGCGATCCGAGGGCTCGAGTTTGCCGAGCAGCCGTTGGTACAGCGGCACGTCGGCGCGCACGGCACCCGGCGTCGGCGGCTTGCCCGCGTGACCGAAGGGATCGATCAAATCCAGCGCGCCCTCCATGTCCTCGACGCGCAACGCCCGCCAGTGCCACAGGTTCGTGGGCTCGTGCGGCGCGCCCATGCCAAAGAGCGCGGGGTGGTCCGCGTCGGAGATCTGCAGCGCGGCCGCGTCGCTCTCGACGGAATCACTGAAGAGACGCACATCGCCCGTCGAGTCGTCCCACGAAAGTCGGAAGACCACCGTCTGGTCGTCGTGTAGCGCGGAGAGCGAAGCCTCGAGCACCGCGGCTTCGTTCCACCACAGCGGGGCGAGGACGACGCGGATCACGGGCGCCGACCGCCACAGGCCATCGTCGAGTTCGGTGGGGACGGCAGCGACCCGGCGCGCCGTGAGTGTGGAGCGCATGTGCACCAGGCGGTCTGCAACGCCCTGCGGGATCAGGCTCTTGACGTACGTGACGAGCGCCGACTCGTCCGCGGGCTCGAGGCGATTGGGCGGCATCGCCGATCCGGGAATCCCGGCGCGGATGCGGCGCGTCAGCGCGATCCTCGAATCTCCGCCCTTCAAGAATCCCGCAGTGAAATCGCGCGCCCAACTGGGCGAACCGTCCTCGTTCGCGAGCGGTGCGCGCTGGCCCGTGCCGTCCGCGGCGTGACATTGAGCGCAGCGTTGGAGGAAGATGCGCCGACCGCGTGCGATCGACTCGGGATCGCTCGGGGACTCGGCGGCAGCGACGATCGCGTGATCGGGCGTCATGCGTTCGCGCGCCAGGCGTCGAGCATCCGCTGGCGAAATGGAATCACCCGAGCTCCGCGCTTGCGCGGTGAGATTCTGGCTCGAGCCCTCGATCGCAAGCTCGCGCACGTGAGCGGCGAGCGCATCCAGATCGTCCGCCGCGAGCCAGCCCCACGCCGGCATCGCCGAACCGGGGATGCCGTATCTCAGCGTGGCGACGAGATCGGCATCGAACGGCGCCCCGTTCTCCGTGCTGACGATGCGGAAGTGCCCGGAGTCGAAGCGGCGCGCCGGAGGAAACAGGAATGGCGAGGCTGGACCGTCACCGAGGCCGCGCGGACCGTGACACACGGCGCAGTGGTCCGAGTACAGGTCTTCGCCGCGCACGTTCGTCGCAATCGTGCTGTCCAGCGGATTCTCGGCTGCGAGCGCGGGCTCGGGTTCGACTGCGACGCGACATGCGCTCGCAGCGGCCAGCAAGAACACGAATGTGAACGCGAACCGCGAGGTCGATTTCATTCGTCGCATGCTAACCCGTACTCGTTCGTTGACCGCGACGTGCAGTTTTCGTCCAGGCTCGGAATCCGCGGGACAATCGCTCCACTACGCACTTCGACGTAGCTGCGAACCCACGCGGCCAACCACACGACTCCGGCGGGTGATCGACCAAGCGAATTCGGGTGTCGAGGATCGAACTCGATAGCACCGCCACGAGTTCCCGGTCCACGCGCTCGCACCGGGACCTCAGGGCGACAACTCTTCACGCAGTCGTTCGCGTGCCGCGCCGAGTCGCGAGTCCACGCTCGCGACCGGAATGCCGAGACTCTCCGTGATCTCGGTCTGCGGCATTCGTCGAGCGCCGCGAGACCGAGCACGACGCGCTGGGCCGCGGGCAGACGTTCGATGGCGTCGAAGCGGTTCGCCCCACTCACGCGCTGAAGGGCCAACGCGCACGGATCCCGATCGCCGGGTTCGGATCCTTGCCCCTGCAAGTCCTCGAGATCGAACGCTTCGAGGCACGCGTCGTTCCAGTGATCGGGAAGCTGACCCAGTTGAGTGTCCGTCCCTTCCCAGGCCCTCGAGGAGGAAGGGTAGCCACAATCCCTGGTGGTGTCCGCGCGCTGGACCCCTCGAAACGCGAGGGAACTGGGTCTGTTTCCGCGCGTGTCCGGTAACGACGCGAGTCCGCGAGGCGGAGATGTGACGTGAGGACCGAGACGCTGATCCCGCCGCGACACCCGCGCGACGGTTGTTGCGCGGGCCCGGTTCTCACGCCCGTATTCCCCCTGCGCTCTTTGCCGGTGCATGGGTCCAAGCCGCGTCTCGGCGACCGGATTCCGATGAGTTGGCTCCCGTCGGCCGGCAGCCGGCGTAGCTCGGCGCCCAACTCCCACACGCGCGTGTTGGAATGGGAGCGTGAGGGCGACGATGTCCGTGCATCCCTCGGCGACGTCGGATCGACCGATGCGCTCGAGCTCCGCCTCTGTCCTCGGACCCCAGGAAACAGCTCGATGACTCGACTGGTCCGCTGGAACGCGATCGCAGGCCTGGTTGCGGCGGTCGGCACAGGCGCGAGCGCGCAGAGCGTTCTCGTCGGCCCCGGATGGTCCTTCGAGACGAACCAGGCCAATGCGCGGTTGTCGTGCGTACGCGCGGCCGGCGACGTCAACGGCGACGGATTCGGCGACGTCATCGCGTCGGCGCCGCTCTTCGACAGGCTCCAAGTCGATGCGGGCTCGGCCTGGCTCTTCCTCGGGTCGAACACCGGCCTCGCGATCGCACCCACTTGGTCGAGCTCGGGTCCAGACCAAACGAGCGCGCACTTCGGTGCACAGATCGCCGCCGCCGGTGACGTCGACGGCGACGGCTACGACGACGTGCTCGTGTCAGCACCTGGATATTCGAATCCCGAGGTGGGCGAGGGCACAGTCTTTTTCTATCGCGGTGCACCGAGTGGTCTGTCGCCGATCGCCGCATGGACGTTCGAAGGGAATCTCGCGGGCGCGAGCGTGAGCTCGGTCGGCACTGCTGGCGACTTGAACCACGACGGCTACGCCGACGTGTTGATCGGCGTCGTCGATCCGGCTGGCGCGGGTCGCGTTCACATCTTCTACGGACGAGCGTCGGGCCTGACCGCTACGCCGAACTGGACGCTCGATGGGTCTCTACTCGGCGTGCAGCCCGGCGAGCAGTTCGGCAGTGCCGTGACGAGTGCCGGCGATGTCGATGCGGACGGTTTCGACGATTTCCTCGCAGCTTCAGCGCAGTTCACCGGTGGTGGTCGCGTGTGGCTCTTCCGTGGTGCCGCCACATTGCCCTCGACGACGCCCGCATAGTCGTACGGCGTCGGCGAAGGGGGCGCGGATCTCGCGGCGTTCGGCAGTCTCGGCGCGGCCGGTGACGTGAACGGGGACGGCTACTCCGACGTCGTCGTCGCCGCCAGCGGCATCGGTTTCGACGATCGCGGAGCCGTCTACGTGTTCTTGGGATCCGCGGGAGGGCTCGCGCTCACACCCTCGAACACGTTGAACGGCGTGCAGAGTTTCGCGCGCTTCGGCCAGGGCGCGTCCGCCGCGGGCGACGTGAACGGCGACAGCTTCGCGGACCTGTGGATCGGCGCGCTCTTCGCTTCCGGTACGAGCGGCACGACGGGGCGCACCTTCCTTCATCTCGGGAGCGCCGCCGGCGTGTCCGCGACCGCGACGCGCGAGTTCGACGGTGAGCTCTTCGGTGCCGGCGCTGCGCAGTCGGAGTTCGGTGCGAGCGTGGCCGCCGCCGGCGACATCGACGGTTTCGCCGACACGCTCGTCGCCGCGCCGCGCTCCGATGCGGGCGAGGTCGACGAAGGTCGCGCTTGGCTCTTCACGGGACGAGCGCGAGGTCTGCGCACGACACCACACTGGGGCTACGCACGCGACCTCAGCGAGAACTTGGGTCACTCCGCCTCGACGGCGGGCGATGTGAACGGCGACGGTTTCGACGACATCGTTGCGGGCGCGCCGGGCGGCAACTTCTCCTTCTCCGGACCGATCGCCGGCAGAGCCTACGTCTTCCTCGGCGGCCCCGGCGTGCCCTCGTCGACACCCAACTGGACGCTCAGCGAGAACCAGATCTCCGATGGATTCGGCAGCAGCGTCGCCAATGCTGGCGACGTGAACGGCGACGGGTTCGGAGACGTGATCGTCGGCGCGCCTCGGCATGATCGTGGCCAAGTCGACGAAGGTGCCGCCTTCCTCTACCTCGGCGGCCCGCTCGGTCTCGACACGACGCCGGCGCGCATCCTCGAAATCGATCAGGCCGGTGCGCTCTTCGGCTACAGCGTCGCGAGCGCCGGCGACGTGAACGGCGACGGACTCGGCGATGTGATCGTGGGCGCACCGAGCTTCAATGGCGCGTTGGTCGACGAAGGCCGCGTCTTCGTGTTCCTCGGCGCGGCGACGAATCCGCTGTCCACGGTGGCGTGGATCCAATCGGGCTCGGCGTCGACGCTCTATCTCGGAACGTGCGTCTCGAGCGCGGGCGACGTGAACGGCGATGGGTACTCCGACGTCATCGGCGGCTCTCCACCCCGGGTTTGGTCGGGCTCGAGCACCGGCCTCGCGACGATTGCGACGTGGACGTTCCCGACTTCTCCCGCCGGGCTCAGCTCCGGCATCGTGGGTAGCGTGGGCGACATCAACGGGGATGGAATCAGCGACGTCGCGGTCGGGGATCCCTACTACGACTCCATCAGCGGGCTCGGGCGTGCGTGGGTGTTCCTCGGTTCCGCGA
>JAYTBY010000777.1:0-5766 GCA_043736755.1 Planctomycetota bacterium
GTCCAGTTCTCGAGTACGACCTTCTCATCGATGCGCACGCGCACGCCGTCGTCGGACACGACCGCGAGTCGATGCGGACCGGGCGTTGCGACCGTGACCTGCGCGCGTGCCACGAGACCGAAGTGCGCGGGACCGACCTCGCGTCGCACTTCGTCGTCACCGGCCCACGGGTTCACCCACGTGCTGACGGTACGTCGCGTCGAGGCGCTCTCTGCGAGCGCGAGCCAGCGCGCGATGTCCTGCCGCGGATCCTGTCCCGAGCCCAGCTCGCTCTCGCGCGCCGGCTCCCACCGAAACCAAGCCGCATCCCACGTGACGTCGGCGAGGATCCCGCCCGGAATGCGCTGTGCCGGCCGCGGTTCGCCGCTCTCGAAATCCCACGGGCCCCACTCGCCCATCACGATCGTGTCGAGGCCCGCGCGACCGCCGCGGTCCTTCACTTTGGGCCTCGAATCGCCGGGCAATTCGGGCGGCGTCCATGCGCGCGCGCGCGCGAGCCAATCGGGCTCGGCGGCGGCAGGCGCACGCACGCTCGAGTCCTGGACCACGCCGCTCGGCAACTCGCCTTGCGCGAGGAAGAACGCCGCGACCTCGATCGGTTTGGCCGGCGGTGTGACCTCGACACGACTGCGCTCGACCTCGAGCGAGCGCGATCCCTGTCCCACTTCGTTCTGTGCGAACGCGACTCCTGTCGTGCGCTTCAACACGAGATCCTGCGCGTTGTCGGCGAACCTGTTCTGGCTCACGAGGTGGTCGCGCGAACTCGTGTCGTAGCGCTGGCCGAACGGCCCGCCGACGAGCGTCGGATCCTCGTCCCACCACAGCTCGACGCCGATGTCGTTGCCCACGAGTTCGTTGCCGACGATCGCGCACTCCTGCCCGTGCTCGATCGACACCGCGCCGCCGCGCGTCTCTCGAATCGAGTTCCCGAGCACGACCATCCGGCGCGAATATCCGCCCCACACACCGTGCATGTGACTGCCGTCGAGCTGGTTCTCGATCGCCCAGTTGTCACTCGAGAACGTGGCCTCGATCGCGTTCGCGACCGCGTACGAGAAATCGTTGCGCCACCAGACGTTTCCGTCGGAACCGCCGACTTCCGTCTCGCCGCGCGCGTAGGCCAAGCCCTCCACCGAATCGCGACCAGCGAACAGGAACACGCCGTCACCGCCGTGCGTCGCACTGTTCTCGGCGAACACGTTCCGCGAGGAGCGCTCGAACATCAGGATTCCGGCCGAATCCTGGCCGCGCCAGTACCCGCCGTCACTGTAGCCGCGCACGCAGTGATCGAAGCGATTGCGCGCGACCAGCGAGTCGTTCGTGCGATACAGCGCGATCCCCCAACCGGACAGGAACGAGAAGTCGCAATCGTAGACGCGCGTTCCTTCGCAGCGCGTGAGCAGGATCCCGTTCTGACCATTGCGACCGCGCGAACGACGTATCGTCGTGTCGCGACAATTCTCCAGAGCGATCGCGGCGCCGTAGTTCGTCGCCCACTCGCGCTCGTCGTTCTTGTGCGGCCACAACCAGTCGGCCAGGTCCTCGGCCAGCGCGGTCGAGAGCAGACGCTGGCCGTACCAACCGTCGAACGTGACGTCCTCGATCACGAGTCGTTCGCAATCGAACGCAGCGATGCAGACCTTGTAGCCGCCGAGCTTCCCACCACGGATGGTCACGTCGCGACAATTCTCGAGCACGATCCCAAGGCCGGAGTTGCCGTCGAGATCGCTACCGACGAGCGTGCCGCGCACCTCGACATCGGTCAGATCGAGCACGACGCCGTGCTGATCCTCGAGCACGATCACACCCTGCTGTCCGTCCTCGCCGATCGGTGGAATCAGGTGACGGCCCTTCGTCACGCGGACCGGTCCACCGGCAGACACGCTGCGCACGACGAGCGCGTCGCCCGGGACGAGCGCCAACGTCGAGGGATCGCTGGCCGCGCCGTCCTTGGACTGCGAAGCACCGCACGCGGCGACGAACGGGGCGAGGGCGAGGATGGCGAAGGCAACGGGTCGCATCGAGCCGCATGCTAGTGGACAGAGCCTCGAGTTCGCAGCTCGAGGCGGGTTGCAGGCAACCGGACCTCGGTCCCAAGACCTTTCGGGAACGTGAAGGATCGGGCCCATTTCGTCGAGACATTTCACCGCCCGAGGGTCACTGATTTCGCGCGACGTTCACCGGGAATTCAGGCGTGAATCGCGAGGGTGCAGCACATCGGATCTGGCTCACGCCTTGAACCCACGAGGATCGCTCTCATGACCATCTTCTCTTCGCTGCGCGGCACCGCGCTCGCACTGACCGTGACACTCAGCGCCGCGCCGGCTCCGGCGCTCGTGATCGTCATCCCTTCTCTGCCGCCGAATCCTTGCCAGGAGACCGCCAGCGTCCTGCGCAAAGCCGCGCGCCTCGACGCCCACCAGGAGTATTGGGTGAAGCTCGCCGAGTGCATCAACCACCCCGATGACGCCCAGGAATGCCGCAACGAAGCCTGGAGCGCGCGCCACGACGCGCTCCAACTCGCCGAGCTCCAACACCAGGCGCGTCTCGCGGCGTGCAGCCTGCTCGGCGGCGCGGCCTACGATCCCGACCTCGACGAGGACGACTTCTCCGCGGTGATCACGAACCGCTACTTCCCGCTCGTCCCCGGCCGCACGCTCGTCTACACGAAGCAGACGACCGACGGCCTCGAGCGCGTGGAGGTCACGACGCTCGCCGCGACGATCGAAATCGACGATCTCCCCTGCCGTCAGGTTCGCGACACCGTCACGCTGGACGGAGTCCTCGTCGAGGACACGATCGACTGGTACTCGGAGGACGAGGACGGCGTCGTCTGGTACGTCGGCGAGATCGCGCAGAACTTCGAGGACGGACTGCTGACCGACCTCGACGGATCGTGGCGCGCTGGCCTGGACGGCGCGGAGCCGGGCATCCAGATGCTCGCTCCGCCTACGCCCGGCACCACCTACCGCCAAGAGTTCGCCCCCGGCGAGGCCGAGGATCTGGCGCGCGTTCTGTCCACGAACGAGTCGGTGACTGTCCCGGCCGGAACCTTCACGAACTGCATACGCACCGAGGAATGGACCCCCCTCTCTCCCGGCCCGACGGAGTGGAAGTACTACGCGCCCGGCATCGGGCTCGTGCTCGAAGTCGATCCGGCGACCGGTGAACGCCTGGAACTGGTGCGCATCGTGAACTGAGGTTCCCCGAGCCAGGCTTCCGGGCCTTCATGTTGCCTTAAGCTCGCGGGTGGCAACCTGATGGGTACTCGTGAAAACCCGCGAGCCCATGACCGAAGAACGAGGGACGATTCGATGAAGATGAACAACCAAGCGATCTCCGCTGCGGTGGTACTGGCTCTCGCCGCCGCTTGCACTGGACCCGAATCCTCCCGGCGTGCTTACGCGCCGGCCAACGGCAACGCGTCGGTTCCCTGCGCAGCGGAAGACGGTGACGAGGAGATCGCACTCGATGCGATCCCCGCGGGCGTCCGCGCTGCGGCGTTGGCGCGGCTCCCCGGATTCGTGATCACCGGGGCCGAGCGCGAGACGGAGGATGGCGTCCTCCTGTACAGCCTCGCGGGCACGGTGAACGGAGAACGTCACGAGATCGAAGTCTCGGCGACCGGGGCGGTGCTCGAGGTCGAGACCGGCACGGACGACGAGGACGACGAGGACGACGAGGACGACGATCAGGACGACGACTGAGCGTCCTCTGTTCCTGAGAGAAGTGGGGAGGAGCGCCCGCGGCTCCTCCTCACTCACCCTGTGAGCCTTCCATGCGCGTACTTCTCATCGAAGACGAACGAGACCTGGCCTCCGCGCTCCAACGCGCGCTCGTCGA
Organism: Planctomycetota bacterium; assembly: GCA_043736755.1. Classification (GTDB taxonomy): domain Bacteria; phylum Planctomycetota; class UBA1135; order UBA1135; genus JAEUHZ01. The sequence goes on from JAYTBY010000777.1 coordinate 3,844, forward strand.
GGATGGATTCGCTTGTGACGTGGCCTTCGAGGGTCGCGACGGTCTGCATCGGCTCGAATCGATCGACTACGACGTCGCGATCCTCGACCTCATGCTCCCCGGCCTCGACGGTCGCCGCATCCTGGCGCGCCTGCGCACACAGAAGACGACACCGGTGCTCGTGCTCACGGCGCGCGACACCGTCGAGGACAAGGTGGCGCTGCTCGATCTCGGCGCCGACGACTACCTCACGAAACCCTTCGAGCTGAATGAACTGCTGGCACGCGTGCGCGCACTGATCCGACGCGCGGCGCGTGAACCCGCGCCCGATCTGACGATCGGCGACGTGTGCATCGACACCGTGGCGCGGATCGTCACGCGATCCGGAGCTGCCGTCGATCTCTCGCCCAAGGAGTACGCGCTCGTGGAGTACCTCGCGCTTCATCGCGGCGAACTCGTGTCGCGCAGCACGATCTTCGAGCACATCTACGACGACGACGAAGACACACTCTCCAACGTGCTCGACGTGTACGTTTCGCGGATCCGCAAACGCCTGGGCGCGGACTTCATCCGCACGCGCCGCGGCGAGGGCTACATCGTGGACGGCTAGGCGCAGCGTGCCGCGCTCCCTCCGCTGGACGCTCGCAGCCTGGTACGGGCTGGCGTTGCTCGTCGTCATCGTCGTCTTCGGTGCGACCTTGTACGCGCGAACCGCCCGCGCACTGTTCGCGCAGGTCGACGACGGCCTGTCCCATCGCGCTGCGGCTCTGGCCGGCGCCTTGGAACGGGACGTCTTCACCCCCACGGGATGGGAGCTCGAGCTGGACGACGAATACCTCGCGCTCCTCGTCGAATCGGGCTGGTTCGAGATCCGGGCCGCGGACGGCAAGTTGATCCGCAGTGGCGGTGCGGTCCCCGGCCCCCTCGCAACGGCCGAGGTGGGCTTCCACGATCGTGCGGACGCGCGCGAACTCGTGGTGGTCGGCGAACGCGCCGCTCGCGTTCGAGTCGGACGGTCCGTGAGCCCTGAGCGCGACGAGCTGCGTCGGATCGCGTGGTTCACCGGGTGCGCCGGATTCTTGGTACTCGCCATCGCCGGCGCGGGCGGATGGTGGTTCGCGACGCGCGCGCTGCGCCCCATCGCGCGGATGTCCGAGGCCGCGGCAAGCATCTCCGAGAAGGATCTCTCGCGCCGCATGGACGAACGCGCGGTGCCCGAGGAGCTGCGCGAGCTCACGACCACGTTGAACGCGGCGTTCGAGCGCATCGAGGCCGCTTTCACTCGACAGACCCAGTTCACGGCGGACGCAGCGCACGAGCTGCGTACGCCGCTCGCGATCGTGCGCGCGCAAGCGGAACTCGCCTTGCGTCGCGAACGCACCGGACTCGAGTACCGCGAGGCTCTCGCCGCGTGTTTGCGATCCGCGGAACGGATGTCGCGCGTCGTGAATGCGCTGCTGGCCCTGGCGCGCGCCGATTCCGGTGCACTGGCGACGGCAAGGGTCGCGGTTCGGTTCGACGAGGTCGTCGAGGAGTGTGTGCGCGAGGCTCGCACCGAGTCCGCTTCGGTCGGGGTGTCGCTGTTCGCACGGACCGAGCCGGCGCTCGTTCACGGCGACCCGTCTTTGCTCGCGGAGCTCGCGGCGAACCTCGTATCGAACGCGATTCGCTACAACCGTCCGGGTGGGCGCGTCGACGTCGCGCTGGCGAGGCGCGACGGAAACGTCGTGCTCTCGGTCGAGGACGATGGCATCGGCATTCCAGCGGACGCTCGCGCGCATGTTTTCGAGCGCTTTTTCCGCGTCGATCCCGCTCGCTCCCGCGCCAGCGGTGGCTCGGGGCTCGGGCTGGCGATCGCGCGCGCGATCGTGGAAGCGCATGGGGGCTGGATCGGCGTCGAGAGCCGAGTCGACTCGGGGAGCACGTTCACGGTCGTGCTCACGG
>JAYTBY010000778.1:0-5766 GCA_043736755.1 Planctomycetota bacterium
GCCCCCGTTCGCGGAGCATAGTCGGGAGCCAGAACGCGTCCGCCCACCAGCGTGGACGTCGAGAAGAGGTTGGAGGGATGGAGCGTCAGCCCGAATCCCGTGATGGCCGTGCTCGAGATGGGGCTGACACCGATGTTCCCGGTGACGTCCGTCGTGCCCGTTGTCGAGATTCCAGCCTTGGACAAGATCCTGAAGTAGCCGGCACTTCCCAGCGAAACGGGCGTCTGGGCGACTGCCGCCGGAGCGGGATAGACCATCATCAGGCCTTCGGGCAGGACTTGCTGAGCAGCGAACACGTCCGCTCGGGACAGCGTGGTGAGGGAACGCGCGCTAGCGAGAGTCGCAAGGCCCGCGATGGAGCCGATGGTGAGGAGCAGAGTTCTGGTTTTCATGGGCACGATCCTCAAGCTGCGAGCGTTCGAGCGCAGCAGAGGGCTGCATGCGCTCGAGGCGTCGGATTCTGGGAGCACGGGCCTGTGATGGCCAACGTCACAGCGCGTAGATGCAATTCAGAGCCCACAGACCGACGAGAAGTGCGTTATTCGAGTGTGCCGTGCACTGGACGTCGGAAACCGACCCTGGTCGCAGCCCAATGGGCGAAGCCGGCGAAGCGGCCAATGACTTCGCCGTGTACAAACAGCCGAAATGCCCGCACGGCTACAAATGGCCGAAGCTGGCGAGCGCCGGCCTGGCTGGCGAGTTCACAGTGCCCAGCTCACGCTCAGCCTGTTCGTGTCGGGCCCGTAGTCGGCGGACCACGGGCCGCATTGCGCGCTGGCGAAAGTGACGAAGTTCGCGAGGAGTAGCGCCAACAGTGCGAGGCGGTAGTAGAGCCTGAGCGAATGCCGGGGAGCGTTCTCGAGCAGATCAGGTCGAGCCCCGAACGAGCGCGGCCCACACGGCTCGCTTCGAGACTCCTCGCAGTGTTGCAGCGATCGTCGAGATTCAGCGAGCGGCGCCGTGTCGACCGCCCGCGGGGCTCGTGTCCCGGAGTCGGGTTCAGGGCCTCTGTCCAAGCGCACTTCCCCGGGAGCCCGACCGTGGGAACCGGGCCCCGCGGTCGCTACCTTTCGTGCATGTACGAAACCGCGCTGACCTTCCACAACATCCTGCGCCTCGCCGTCGTGATCGTCGCCGCGTGGGTCGTCTTCCGCGCGCTGAGCGGCTGGTTCGGCAAGAAGCAGTGGAGAGCGGGCGACCGACTTTCGGCGCTCGTCCTCATGATCCTCGTGGACGTGCAGCTCACGATCGGGATCCTGCTTCACTTCGTGTGGTCGCCGCTGACGAAGAGCGCGTTCTCCGACATGGGGGCCGCGATGAAGGACTCCTCGATCCGCAAGTTCCTCATCGAGCACCCGGTGATGATGATCGCCGGCGTCGCGTTGGTTCACGCGGCCAAGATCATGAACAAGACCGCGCCGAGCGATTCGGTGCGGCACCGCCGTACGGCGATCTTCATCGGGATCGCGCTGGTCCTCTTCTTCGTCGGAACGCCGTGGCCGTGGCAACCGGTGCCTAGACCGTGGCTGCGGATGCCGGGCTGAGTCGGTAGGATCTCGGGCTCCACGGGCGCCCATAGCTCAATTGGAAGAGCTTCGGTCTTCGGAACCGACGGTTGCAGGTTCGAACCCTGCTGGGCGTACCACTGAAGCGCGTTGCGGGGCTCGCGCGGCCCGGTTGATCTCTCTCCGGATCTCAGGCGGTCTCCTCGAATCGCTACCGAAAGGCGGAGTGGGAGGCGGAGGACCTGCCCGTCCTCGGTGTGCCCGGTGCGCTCTTACTCCGCACCTCGCCCGGCTGGCGTCGGTCCTGCAGCATCGCCCGGCAGGTGACTCTCCATCATCAGATCGTAGGTTCGAGCCCTACCGCGGTCACCACGGCCTGCGTCGCTCACAGCCAATGCCTCCGCGTCGCCAGCGCGCAGCGCGAGTGAGTTGCTCACCGATGAACCGCCGGCCTGCGCCGGTGCTCGAAACCGAAGCGGATCGGTGGAGGTGTGGCACTCGCCGCGCCAAGGGGGGAAGCCGCGCGATCCCGCTCGGACGACGTAGTTCAGTTCACCCACACGACCGAGAGGCCGTTGGTCAGGTTGAACGTAGCGGCCGTGCAGAACGCGGCCGCGTTGCGGTACCAGACCTGATACGTGCGCGTCTGCGGCGCGAACGTGATCATCCCCTGGACGGAGATCGCGGGATCGAAGATTTCCGGATAGCTCGACTGGCCGAGGCTATTCGACTGCGTGCCGAGGCGTATGACGGAACCGCCTGCGCAGCGCTTGCCGTCGCCGAAGACCGAGCCCGCGCCACCGCCGGTTTCGGTGGTGCCCTGGAAGTACAGCGCCGAACTGTTGGACATGCCGGTCCCGACGAGCACCAAGCCGTCGAAGCCGATGCTGGCCGGGCCAACGGCGGAGAGATTCGCCCCGCTCGCGTTCAGTGAGTCCGGACAGCCATTGAGGGCTGCGCCGACATTGCCGCACGGGCAAGGCGTGCCGCTTCCGTTGCCGAAGCAGTAACCCACTCCGAAGACGCCGCAGGGCGGGCCCGTCTGCACAATATCGAACGTGCCGTAAGTCGCTGCAAACTCGAACGGGGACCGTCCGAGTTGGATCGTGTACGGCTGGCCGCATACGGTCGCCCATGTCACGGTCGACGTGCCGACGAAAACACCGCACGCAATGTCGTCGTCATTGCACGCGATCGCCGACGCCGCCGGACATCCTGCGCCAAGGTAGATCGCCACCTTCGTGTTACTGCCCGAGCCGACACCCCGGCCGCTGCAAGTCGTCAGCGTCGCTGTGCCGGTCACGGAAGGCGTCCACAAGAACCACTCGTCGTCGCGGAGGGCGGTCGAGTTGAGGTTCATGCAGATCGATTCGGCTTGCCCTTGCGCTCCCGTTGTCGCGTACGACGAGTTGTAGGGGTGCGGGCCCGCGCCGGAAATTACGAACGGCGTCGTGCAGTTGTCGTTCGCGGGCGGAGATGCGTCGCTGATCTCGAACGTGCCCATCCCGCCCGGGGAGGTCACCACCGGAGCGGGAGGAATTGCGCCAGGGGAGACTCCTACCTGAATCGTGTAGGTCGCGCCCGCGGTGACGGGGACTGTGACCCGTGATTGGAGTGAAAGACCGCCGCCGCATGCGTCGTCGTTGCAGGCGAGCATCGGGATCACAGAACAACCCGTTCCCGCATAGACGGCGATTTTCGTGTTGACCGTCTGGAGACACGAACTCACTCGCACCGCGCCCGTGATCGGTGAAGTCCAGGCGTACCAGACGTCGAGAGGGACCGTCCAGTTCGCGCTCGCGACACCGCAGAGGGACCAGTTCTGTCCCTGCGCACCCGTGGTCGCCGCGGTGTTGTCGAACGGGAACGAGCCGAGGCCCGCGATCACGGTTGCGCTCGCACAGTCGTCATTGGGCGGGGGAGTCTGGCTCATCCCGATCGTGGCGATGGTCGAGACAGCCAGAGTCAGGAGGACGGGATATCGCATGCGATATCCTTCGTGTGCTTTCAGGCCTCGATCGAAGAGGACTCGTCGTCGGTTGCGAGGTGCCCGCGCAACACTTAGCAGCAGTCCGCGGTCCTAGTCTGTCCCCGATCCGAATCCTGCGCGAGTCTTCGTGCGCGAAAGTCGGTGTTCTCCAGCTGGAACGCGGCTATCGGCTCGCGCTTCGCCCAGCTCCTGTTCGGGGCCCAGCGGAACGAGGGAGTCAAGTCGGCGCAAGGCCTGGCACGCCGTCCGCCGGCGTCAAACCGCCGAGCGCACGATACGCCCGCGCCCAGTAGCCCGCACGCACGACTCCGGCGTAGCCGAGCAGCGCGATCTCGAACACGACGGTCATCCAGCCGTGCCCCGGGAACTCACCCAGGATCCCTCCGAACGCACGAACTGCTCCGAGCGTCACGGCAAGCAGCACCAACTCGGCCACGACAGCGCGCGCGGTCGCCATCGGATCGTGGCGCATGATGCGCCATGCATGGAGAAGCGCGGACGACACTCCGCGGCGGTTTTCGGCCAGGCTCTGCAAGGCCAACTGCCCGAGCACGGACAGCGCCAGCATGTAGAGGCCGAACACCAGGATGAAGGGGCCGACGAGCGCGCCCATCCCGATCAGCACTCCGATGCGATCGTCCTCGGCCGCCTGACCTAGCGGCCGCGTCGCCGCGAGGATCGGCACGAGCAGCACGAGGAACGCCAGGATCTGCATGATCACGAGCTGTAACCACAGCCCGTACGTCGAGAACGTGAGCCCCTCACCGAGCCTCCACAAGGCACGCAATCGCGGCGTCCGCCGACCATCGGTCGCGCTCTGCCAGGCTTCGGCGGATCCGGCTTTCGCTAGACCGGCGACTAGGCGGAAGAGCGGGAGGAACATCACCGCGATGAACGGGAGCGCGAACATCGGCGCGTAGGCCGAGACGAGGAAGTCGAGCGCGGATCCAGTCTCCGGCAGGCCTTCGATGCGTAGGACGGGCCCCGGATCGTCGTTGCCGACCAGGTGCCGGACAGGGCGTTCCCACACGCCACCGATCCCGATTCCGATCGCTGGGTACGCGAGGCCAGCGACCCACACGAGGCCCGGGCGGCCCGCTTGCCGCGCGGATTCGGCGAGCGCGTCGACCGCACGGGAGAGCGGGAACCGCTCGGAGGGGGAGCCGATCAGGGTGGACATGGCGCGTGGGTCAGGCGCGCGCGCTACGCGAGCAAACGCCGATGATTCTCGTGCCGAATGAGTGGCTGTGGCTCATACGCCCGACAGCGCGGGCACTCGTCCCGCGCACGCCGCCTCGATCTCGTCCACGGTTTTCGGGATGCCGGCCGTCAGCACTTCGTGGCCGTCGCGCGTCACGAGCACGTCGTCCTCGATCCGCACGCCGATCCCGCGCCAGCGTGCGTCGATCGTCGCTTCGTCCTCGGCAAAGTAGAGGCCGGGTTCGATCGTGAGCACCATGCCGGGTTCGAGCACGCGCGGCTTACCGTCGGCGAGATACGCGCCGCAATCGTGCACGTCGAGGCCGAGCCAGTGGCTCGTGCGGTGCATGTAGAAGCGTTTGAAACCCTCGGATCTCAACACCTCGGCGCCGGTGCCCGCGACGATCCCAAGATCGACGAGTCCGTCGCACAGCTTCTCGAGTGCCAGCTTGTGCGGTGCGTCGAACGCTGCACCAGGTCGCACGGCGCCGATGGCGGCGAGCTGGGCATCGAGCACGACTTGGTAGACCGCGCGCTGCACGGCCGTGAAACGCCCGTTCACCGGGAACGTGCGCGTGACGTCGCTCGCGTACCAATCGACCTCGGATCCAGCGTCCACGAGCAAGAGATCGCCATCGCGCAGTGGTTGATCGTTCTCGACGTAGTGCAGGATCGTCGCGTTCGCGCCACCGGCCACGATGTTCGTGTAGGCGGCACCTGTTCCGCCGAGGCGCCGAAAGGTCGCGTCGAGCAAGGCGTCGATCTCGCGCTCGTTCACGCCGGGCTTTGCGGTCTTCATCGCAGCGACGTGCGCATCGCGCGTGATCCGCGCGGCGCGGCGCATCGTGTCGAGTTCGCCAGCGTCCTTGAAGAGGCGCAGCTCGTGCAGCATGGGTGCGGGATCGAGCAACGCGACGGGCGGCGGTGACGCGGCCTTCGCGGTCGCGCGCAGCTTCGACATCACCGCGAGCATCTCGCGATCGCGCGCTTCGTCGACACCAGTGCGGTGCACGATGCGCTCGTAGCCCTTGAGGAGCACTGGAAGATCCGTCCACAGCTTCTCGATGGGTC
>JAYTBY010000779.1:0-5763 GCA_043736755.1 Planctomycetota bacterium
CCGTTCTCGCGCGCGATGTCGAGCGCTTGCACCACCGAGACGGCGCCGTCGCACGCGACGAACGCCATGAGCTTGCCTTCGACGAGGCGCAGGAGCGGCTCTTGCTTCTCGTCGACTTCGCCGCGCGGAACGATCTCGAGGTCAGCGACCTTCCACGTGGACGCGCCCTCCATCGCGCGACCCTTCTTGTTCTCGTCCTTCTCCGGATCGCGGCCTTGGAACAGCGCTTCACGACGCGCGGTGTCCTTGCCGTCCTTCTTGTCCTGGACGAGCTTCTCGAGGTGCGTGCGCAACTCGCGGAAAGCGCGACGCACGGACTGAGTTTGGAGCGCGCGCGAACGGGCCGGTCGCGCCGCCGCGATCTTCACGCCCGAGCCCGGGCGCATCGTCATGTCCTCGATCGTCAAGCCGAACGGCTTCACGACTCGGCCCTGACCACCGATCGCACACAGGTTGCCCTGCTGCACGTTGATCGCGAGAACGCCTTGTCGCAGGCAGTCCTCGAAGTAGAAGTTGATCGGGTCGATCGAATCACGAACGTCGAGGAACGGCGCGACTTCGATGTTTTCGTTCGGCCGGTCCATGCCGCGCGTCGAGTGTGCTTCGACCCAACCGGGGAACGCGACGAGCTCGGGATGGTCGATCACCTCGGCGTCCCAAGAGCCCTTCGCATCCGCGCCGACGCTCTTGATGCGGCCACCTTCGATCACGATCGTGCCATTCTCGATGTCAGGTCCGGCGTTCGTGATGATCCGGCCCACCTTGATCGCGAGGCGACCGTCACCGGCGCGCGCATCGGGAGCGAGGCACAGGACCGCGGCAGTGAGGGTCAGGCCGCACGCGGCGCGTTTCGTCGTCATCGTCATCGAAGATCTCCAGACATTCGTGTTCTTCATCGTGGGTCAGCGCGCGATCTCGGCGCCCCGCACCGCACTCCAACCCTCGTAGCGCAACACGCCGTCGACGATCGTCGCGACGACACGTGTGCCGGGTTGGAAGGGTTCACCGCTCCAAAGCACGAGGTCGGCGTCCTTGCCGACCTCGAGTGTTCCCACGCGCGCGTCGACGCCGATGAGCTTTGCGGGCGTCGAGGTCACGGCAGCGAGTGCGCTCTCGAAGCCGATGCCGCCGGCCATCGCGTATCCGGCCTGCATCGCGAGGCGATCGCTCACGTCGCCCGATCCGTGACTCGACAGCGCGAACGGCACGCCCGCGTCCTCGAGCACCTTCGCGACGTTCCAGGCCATCAGCGCGTTCTCGCGCGTGCGCGCGCCAGCCGGGAACGGCGGCAGCACCACGGGCGTCTTGCTGCGCGCGAGGAGCTGCGGTTCCTTCCACGCCTCGGCGCCCGCGTCGATCACGAAGCGCGGCGTGTTCATCCCTTGGAACTCGGGCCGTGACTCGACCTCTTCGCGCAAGAACACCGCGGTGCGGATGTCCTGCGTTGTCCAGGCTTGGATGAAGATCGGCAGCTTGCCCTGGAGCGCGGCGACCAGCGTCGTCGTCCCGGCGTCCTTCGCGTCGCGTTTCTCGGCGGCGGTGAAGAAGGCGTTGCGCCACTCCCATTCGACGCCCATGCGCGTCGTCGGGCGACGCGAGTAGAAGTCCGTCGGTCGACCGAACGCGGGGTGGTTGCCCGAGCTCGGTTCCGAACCCATCGAGCCGCGTAGGACCGCGTCGGCCCGCAGCGTCCGTGCGGCGATCGACTCAGGGCCCGCGGTCTTGAGCGCAACCGAAAGCCCACCGATGACGTTGCGGTCGATGGGCGAGACGAGCACGGTGGTCACGCCGTTGCGCAGTTGCCGATCCCAATCGAGCGCGAACGGATCCAAAGCGTCCGCGACGCGCAGGTGCGGCGTGACTTCCTTCGACTGCTCGACGCTGAACCAGTTCGTCACGCGCACGCCGACGTCGACGAAACCCGCCGTGACCGCGTAGACGCTCAATCGATCGCGCGGACGCTCGCCGTCGTCTCCAGCGCCGGGCGTTACGGCCGAGATCTTGCCGGCGCTCACGACGACGAGGCCTTTTTCGAGGTTGCGGCCCGTACCCGTGTAGACGCGTTCCGCTTGGATGGTCCAAGCGCGTTGTTCGGGCTCCTCGGTGCCGGGCACTGCGGCCGCGAGGACGAATGCAGCGAAGAAGCTCATCACTTCGACTCCTTCGCGCTGGCGTGATCCGCGCGCTCGACGTTGGCGGCTTTTCCAGCCGATATCACGATCTCCGAGCGCGTGGCCAGATCGAGCGGATCTCCGCTCCACAAGACGAGGTCGGCTTCGAAGCCGCGCTCGATGCGACCCATCCGCGCTTCGACGCCACTGATCTTCGCCGCGTTCGCGGTGAGACCGCGCCACGCCGCCTGGGACTCGAGTCCCGCGCGCACGCACAGCGCGGCGGACAGTCGCAGCAGGTCCGGGTGATTCCAGGGCGCATCGAGCCCGAAGCCGAACACGACGCCGTCTTTCTCGAGCCGAGCCACGGCGTCGAGCGTGCGCTTCGGCGTGCCGACCCCGAGCGCGGGCACGATCACGAAGAGACCCGAATCACGGATGGGCTCGGAGAGTTCCCCCGACAGCCAAGCACCGTGAAGGGCGCCCGACAGTTTCTTGCCCTTCGCAAACGCGATCGCGCGCAGCACGTCGTCACGCTCACGCACTTCGAACAGGCACGTGAGCTTGCCGCTCTTCGCGTCGGCGACGACTCCCGACGAATTCTCGAAGAGCTCGTTCAACAGCGCGAGCGCACCCGATCGACTGGTGGGCTCGCGGTTCCCGGACAAGCCCTCGTTCGAGAAGACGAGGCTCAAGTGCGCGGGGTCGCGCAGGACACCCCCGTCCGCGGTGCGCACGAGTGCCGAGGTTCCGCTCGTGATGCCGCTCGAATCCGGCGTGACGAGCAAGCTCGTGATGCCCGCGTTCCAAAGGGGCGCGAAGTCGACCGAGCGTCCGTCGATGGGGATGCCCATGCGCGCTTCGGGGAGCGCCGGCCGCGTCGCGTCGCGCGTTTCGCCGACCGCGCCCGCCGTGCCGTGTAGCGCGATCATGCCCGCCGTGAGCACGCCCTGGTGCTCGAGGACTTCGGCGCCGTCCGGGATCTCGACATCCGCGCCGACGGCCTGGATGCGCCCGCTCTGCACGACGACGACCGCGTTCTCGAGGACCTTGGTTCCGGTCCAAACCCAGCGCGCGCGGATCGCGAGCGCTGCGTCGGACCGCACGGAGAGAGCCGCGGTGGGCGCGAACGGAACGCTGCTCGATGCGCGCAGAGCGGCGCTGGGCGCGAGCGGCGCGGCCGCGGGCAGTGCAGCCGCCGTGAACGCGAGGAGGATGTGGATCAAGGCGTCAGTTCTCCGGCGTCACGACGACGCGGCCCGAGCAAATCGTGAATCGCACAGTGCTCGTCGACTCGAGCGGCGGACCGTCGAGGACGAGGAGGTCGGCATCCTTGCCCGCTTCGACGGTGCCGATGCGATCGGCGACGTCCAGCGCGCGGGCCGCGCCGATCGTGAGCGCTTCGAGGGCGTCGTCGCGCGACAGTCCGTGCGCGATCGCGAGCCCCGCGAGGAGCGGCAAGTCGCGCGTGGCGGCCGGATCACGACCGCCGGATCCGAGGAGGACTTTCACGCCCTGGCTGGCCAAGCGACCAGCGAGCGATAGATCGTGAGCTTCGAGTTCGTCCGGCCGCGATCGGCCGAGCGGCGTCGGCCAGACCATGACCGGGATGCGGCGCTCGGCGAGTTCCGCGGCTTGGAACCCGGCTTCGCTGCCCCCCGCGAGGACGAGGCGCACGCGGCCGAGCGATTCCGTCCCAGCGAGCAACGAACGGATCTCCGCCGCGCGCTCGACGCCGACGAAGAGCGGCAGGCGACCGTCGACGGCGCGGGCGATGACTTCGTTGTCCTCGTCGAAGCGCGGCTCTTGAGGCTTCTTCTCGTCCTTGAACTTCTTCTCCTCGAACTTCTTGTCCTTCTCGGTCGCTTCCTTCTGGGCCTTTTCGCGGTCTTTCTTGGCCTTCTTGAACTCCTTGTCGAGTTCGACGTCCTTCTCGGCGATCTTCTTCTTCCAGTCCTCGAGCTCGTGGCGATGCTCGTTCAGCGCGACGAGGTAGTTCTTCCCGGCTTGAAGGGCAGCGACGATGCGCTCGACGGATTCCGCGCGATCGAACGGGTCCTGCGCGCGATCGCCCGCGACCATCTGAAAACCGTCCGGCGTCTCGACGAACTGCGGCCCCGACGGCAGGCTCAAGCCGGCGGTCATCCACAGGTTGCTCGCGTCGGAGACGACGACTTCGTCGTGCGCGAGTCCAGGGACGAGCCGCACGACCGCACCAAGGCCTCCGATGCGCGCTTGAGGCCCGAGTTGAACGCGCGCGGACGTCACGCCGGTGCGGAGGGCTTCGCGGCGCAGATGATCGAGGTTGAACGGGTCGAACCCGTCGATCGAGCGTGTCGCCGCCGTCGCGTTGACCTCCCCGAGCGCGTCGCCACCGACTCCGAGCGCCGACCAAGGATCGATGAAGCCCGCGCAGACCCAGCGTCCCTCGACGATGCGCGCTCCCTCAGGAGCTTCGAGGTCGGTCCCCACGGCGACGATGCGTCCGTCGCGCACGAGGACTTGGGCCGCGTCGAGGACGCGACCAGGGCTGACGAGGACGTGCTCCGCGCGGACCAAGATGGTCTCGCGCGCCGGCAGCGTCGCGTCTTGCGCGCTGGCTGTACCAGCGAGGAGGACGAGCGCGGCGCGGCCCACGTTCGTGTGCATGCGGGGGCTCCCGGAGAGGAGAGAGGACAGGACCACGATTCGCCTGGAGGAGAGTCGCGATCCGGTTCGAGGAGGGGGGCAACCGAGCGGCGGAGGGCCGACCGGTGGGGCCGGGATCCTACCCACGATCCGCGGGTAGCGTGAAGGGGACGGAGGGTCTGAGATGGGTATCCCGGTTCGGATTACGGCTGGCTTACCCCCCCGCCCGGGCCCGCGTGGCGTCGGCCGAGGCCAGCGCGCGTCGATCCGGTCGTCCGGATCGGCAGAGAGTTCCCGATCGCGCCGGCGCACGACGGAGCCGATGCCCTGAGCTTCATCCGGGCCGCCCTAGTGCCCAATTTCCTCGACGTTCACGATGGAATTCGCATTCGCGCTCCGGGGCCGGCCCGCTGATGTTCAGGATGGGAGTCGAGTGGAAAAGATCGCTGCACCCCCTGCTCCTGGAGAGCGGGTACTGGACGAACAGGCTGCGTGAACTGCGACTCTCTCGCGTCTCCCTGGTCCTGATCCCGCGACCCGAGCTCTCCTCGAACGGGATCGAAGTCGACGAATTCCGCGTCCGCGCGCACGACGGCATCCGCCTCTGGGGCCTGCGGGCGCGCAGTCGTTTCGGGAGCCAGAGCGCGCGCGTCCGCGTCGTGGGCCCGTCGGACCTGCCCAAGATCGACAGTGCGGCCGTCCTGCGTGGCGAGGCCGAATTCGTGTTCCAGGAGCCCGCGGGCCGCCGTCTCGAGGATCGCGTTCTCGACGTCCTGCGCGTCTGCCACTTGGCCGGTGAGGTCAGTTCCTCGGCGGCACGCGTCGAGCTCGTCGCGCCGACCGGGTGCCGCGCCCCCGATGAGTTCCTGATCGCGAGCCAGCTCCTGGCGGATGAGCAGCGCGGGCCGGTCGGGAATGCCCTGCTGGACGAGTCCGCCGGCTACAGCGCCGGTTGACCGTTGGCTTCTCGCCGAGGCGCGGCCAGGCAAGGGGCGAACTGCGGGGCGCACCAGGAGCCAGGCTC
>JAYTBY010000780.1:0-2645 GCA_043736755.1 Planctomycetota bacterium
CTGCGCGGTCGGGACCCGGGAGGCGGTTGAAGGCCGTGCAACCGCGACGGACCGCCTCGGGATCGAGCCCCAGCGGGCGCGCGAACTGCACGAACGCCGCGCCGGGGTCGGGGCGCTGGGCTTCGAGGTCCTCGCGCAGGAGCTCGGCCACCGCTCCGGTCACCTCGGCGCGGATCCAGATCGCGAGATCCAGGCGCGCCGTTCTGAAGCGCAAGCCGGCGCGCGCGATGCGCGCCAACGCGCGCAGATGGACGCGGTCGGCGTCGAGGAACACGCACTCCGCATGCAGGACGATCACGACCGCATCGCGCACATCGAGCGGATCGCCGGGCACGATGCGCGCCAAGACTTCGCGCGGACTCCCGACGAGCAGGCAAGCGAGGTCGCGAACGCGATCCGGCGGCGAGAGCGACGCGCGCCGGACCACGGTCTCAACGCAGGCTGCGTTTCCAACCGCTGTTCCCGGAGAATCCGGTGCAGGGAAACCCCGCGCCGAAACGTCCGCTTCCGTCCCGGGCCGTGGAACTCCCCGCGCGACGGGGACCACCACCGAGCAGGCGGGGTCGAAATCTTGCGCTGGAGTCGTCTGATTCCGGCGCGGGTGGGCAGGGCGAGAGATACGAACTCGCGGCTTCATCGAGGGGGCTTTCCTGGCGCGACGGGGCAACGGCGCGCTCGTGCTGTGGAGTTTAGGCAGAGCGCGTGATCTCGCTGCTTCCGCGCCGCATTCCGGCCACCTCGAGCGCCCGAGCTCCGGCGTAACGAACGGACCATCAACGGCTTGAAGTGGCTGTGGCGACCGAGCTCAGCGCGCTGCGAACCCCACGCGCCCGGGTACTTTCCCCCGCTTCTCGAACCGGCGCAGCCCCGAGGCGGCGCGTGGAACCCGCACGACGGCCCGCTAGGATGCCCAATTGGCTCGGACCCCCGAGCTCTCCCGTATTCCCCCGCGAGACCGTGCGTGCAGAAGCTCCTGTCGGACAAGAAGGGCGTCGTCTTCGGCGTCGCCAACAAGCGCTCGATCGCCTGGGCGTGCGCCCAATCGCTGGCTCGCGAGGGCATGCAGATCGCGTTCACCTACGCCGGCGAGCGCCTCGAACGCGGAGTGCGTGAGCTGGCATCCGAGGTGCCCGGGTCGTTGTGCCTGCCCTGCGACGTGACGCAGCCGGAGTCGATGGACAAGGTCTTCGAGCACTTGAAGTCCGAGTGGGGCACGCTCGACTTCATGTTGCACGGCGTCGCGTTCGCGAACCGCGCGGAACTACAAGGCGACTTCTTCAACACGACGCGCGAGGGTTACGCGTTGGCGCACGAGGTGTCGGCCTACTCGCTGACGGCATTGACGCGACGCGCGTTGCCGCTCATGGAAGGACGCGCGGGTTCGATCGTGACCCTCAGCTACATCGGCAGCGAGCGCGTCGTCCCGAACTACAACGTCATGGGCATCGCGAAGGCGGCGCTCGAAGCGTCCGTGCGCTATCTCGCGCACGATCTCGGGCCGCGCGGCATCCGTTGCAATGCGATTTCCGCCGGGCCCATCCGCACGCTGTCCGCAAGCGGCGTGCAGGGTTTCACGGAGATCCTCGATCACATTGCCAGCCGCTCCCCTCTACGGCGCAACATCACCGCCGAGGAAGTCGGCGACACGTGCATGTTCCTAGCCAGCGACCTCTCGCGCGGCATGACGGGCAGCGTTCTGTACGTCGACGCGGGCTACCACATCATGGGCGTCTGAGTGGCGCCGGGTCCGCGCGAGGAACACTTCGCGGTCTGCGCGCCGGGCCTCGAGCGGCATCTCCACGCAGAGATCCGCGCGCTGAAGTTCGCGAACGTCGAGTGCCAAGTCGGCGGCGTGCGTTTCGACGCGACGACCGAGGACGCGTGGCGCGCGAACCTCGAATTGCGCACGGCCGTGCGCGTGCTGAAGCGCGTCACGCGTTTCACCGCGAAGAACGAGATCGAGCTCGCCGCCGGCATCGAGGAAGTCGACTGGTCGCGCTTCATCCACCCCGACGGCACGTTGCGTGTCGATTCGCGCTCGAAGGAATCGGCGCTCGACCACACGCTCTACATCGAGCAGCGCACGAAGGACGCGGTGTGCGATTCGCTGCGCGCGCGTTTCTCGGTGCGACCGACGGTGAGCCTCGACGATCCGGATCTCGGCATCGACGTGCACCTCTTCAAGGATCGCTGCACGGTCTCGGTCGACACGTCGGGCGATTCGTTGCACAAGCGCGGTTGGCGACGATTCCAAGGTCGTGCGCCGTTGTCCGAGACGTTTGGCGCGGCGTGCGTGCTCGCGTCCGGTTGGGACCGGCGTTCGCCGTTCGTCGATCCGTTCTGCGGCTCGGGCACGATCCTCGTCGAGGCGGCGCGCATCGCCGGGGACATGGCGCCGGGAGTCTTCCGCGGTCGCTACGGCTTCGAGCGTTGGCCGGGACACGACGCAGCCGGTTGGAGCGCGTTGAAGGCCATCGTGCGCGCGCGCGGCTCGGTCCCGAAAAAGCTCGTCTTGCGCGGCACTGACGCGAACCGCGAAGCGATCCAAGGCGCGCGAGAGAACGCGGAGGCCGCCGGCGTGCTCGACAACATCCAGTTCGAAGTCGCGACCGCCGAGTCGATCGCCTGGAAGAAGGGCTGGTCCG
>JAYTBY010000781.1:0-2645 GCA_043736755.1 Planctomycetota bacterium
GGCGGCGAGCAACGCGGCACCGACAGGCAGCACGAGCGAGCGCCATTCGCGCGCGCGAATCCGGACGACGGTTCCCGCGAGACCTGCTCCCGCGAACACCAGCAGACCCGAAACCACGGGGTAGCGGTAGCGCGCGAACACGTAGAAGAGCACCACGCCGGCGGCGAGGACTCCGAGTACCAGGTGGAGCGGCCGGAGCTCGCGCTTGCGCTGCCACGTCAGCACGAACCCGAGTGTTGCGAGAGGAACGAGGGTTCCCATGTGCAGGATCGCGAAGGGCACGCGGAGCACCGGTACGTAGCGCTCGTAGAAGTAGATGTCGTCGGTATCAGGGAGCTCGTAAGCGTTCACCAGGAGCGCTGCTTTGCGCCACATCAACGCGAGCCAAGCCACGGGATCGTCGCGGATCCAGCTGAAGGACTTCGCGATCCAGAAGCGTGAGACTTCGCTGGGCGTGAGCTCACGGCCGGATTCGGCCGCAGCCAGTTCGAACGCATCTTGACGTTCGTACTCGGGCTTCTGCCTACCGCCGCGCAGAGGAACGTACGTCCCATCGGAACGAGGGTTGTTGCCGATGTAGAAGTTGGGCCCCGCTTGCGACGTGGTGAGCACGAACTCGCCGCCCACGACGCCGTTCCGCACGGTGACTGGACCGAGGAGCAGCGCGAGTCCGAGTAGGAACGCAGCAGTGTGTGCTCCGCGGACCTTCCATGGTCGACCGCGCGCATCGAAGACACACCACGCGAGGAGCGCCGGTGCGAGGAGCACGCTCTCCTCGCGCGTCAACATCAACGCAGAGAGCGACGCGCCCGCGCCGATCCACCGAGCGACCGTCGCGCGCTCGACGAGAAGTGCGAGTCCCAGCAAGAGCAGCGCCATCCACAAGAAGCCAATGCCCGCCTTCTGGATGCATCCATCGAAGAAGATCGCCGGGGGATAGAGCGCCGCGAGAGCTCCGGTCGCCACGCCCGTGCCGCGACCTAGGAATCGGCGTCCGGCCACAGCGAGTATTCCGCACGCCACGGAGCCCGAGACGATCTGGACGATGCGCACGCTCCACAGGTCGCGCACGCTCGTCAAGTCGTCGCCGAACAGGACGCGCACGACCCCGAGGAAGTACGGATAGAGAGGTGCTTGATAGAACGTTCGCGTTCCGAGCCAGTCGCCGGCGACGAGTTCGCTGGACCAGCTCCAGTACGCGAGACCGTCGACGACGAGCCCGTCGAACATCGGGCAAGCGCGTGCTTGCAGGATGTACGCGAAGCGCAGGGCGAGTGCAGCGGCGATGACGAGAGCAGCCAAGCCCGCGTCGAAGCGCAGATCCGAGCGCTTTGTGTGGTGCATCCGAAGCGGATCCTACGAAACGAGTGCGGGCTCACCAGAGTCACCTCTGGCGAGCCCGCACGGTGTCACGGAGTTCGGAAGAGCCGTGGCGTCGATGACGCGACGGCCTTCCCGCCGGAATCAGCTCACTTCGCCTCCATCTCGGCGAGCAGCTTCGTCACGGCCGTATCCATCTGCTCGTCGCGCACCTCGCGATAGCGGATGACGCCCTTGTGATCGAGGACGTAGATCGTGGGCCAACCCTGGACGTTCCAGGCCGTCGCCCACTTGCCACTCGTGTCCTCGTCGATCGCCTGACGCCAAGTGATCTCGTTCTCGGCCAGGATCTTCTTCACTTCGTCGACGGGGCCATCACTGTTGATCCCGATCAGAGCAAACGGCTTGCCTTCCAATCGCTTCACGAGCGACTTTTCGTGCGGCAGCATCGCACGACAAGGGCCTCACCAATTGCCCCAGAAATCGAGGACCACGACCTTGCCCTTGTAGTCCGAGAGTCTGAACTTCTGGCCGTTCTCGTCGATCGACTCGAAATCCGGCACGGTCATGCCGATCTGGAGGTGGTCCATCTCGAAGAGGAACCCCTTCGCGCGTTCGGCGTAGGCCGGACCGCGCTTGGGCTTCACGTCGGCGAATTCGCTCTGAACACGCTCGAGAGCACGGCGGGCCTCGGCCTTCTCTTCGGCATCGCTGCTCTCGACGAGAGTCGTGCCCAGCGAGAAGAGCGCGGGAGCTTGCACCGTACGGTGCGGCGACTTCTGCACGATCGTGCGCAACGCCGTGGCCACCTTGTCACGTCCGATGGCTTGTGCCGCATAGCTCAACGAGCTGGCGAACCCGGCCAAGTTCTCCGACGTCACGTGATCGGCGACGATCGCTTCGAGTGCGAGCTTGGCGTCGTCGATCTTGTCGATCTCCGTCGCGAGATCGAACACTTCTAGCCAGGCCTTCTCGGCCGTCTCGGTGCCCTTCGAGAGGACAGCGACTTCCTTGAAGCCCGCGAGGAACTCAGGGCCGGGTCTCGACTCCCAGATCTTCTGCCGGGCCTCCGGGTCCTTCGTCGCGCGCAGTTCCTTCTGCCAGTCCGCCATTGCGGCGTCGCGCTTCTCGATGAGTTCGGCGAGCATCTGAATGGGATCGCCGAGCGGCGGGCCCGCGTAACTCGTCGAACCCACCGCGAGCAGCGCGAAGGCCGCCAGGGGTAGGATCCAATTCGTCTTCACTGTGAGATCTCCTGGTTTTTCGCGCGCCGATGGAGCGCGCTCGGCGGCCAGTCTAGCAGCCTGTTGAACAAGTCGGCCGCT
>JAYTBY010000782.1:0-5748 GCA_043736755.1 Planctomycetota bacterium
GCTCGCTCGGCCTGCCCGCCGACGCGCCGCTCGTCGTGTACACCGGCGGATTGCTCGCCTGGAAAGGGGTCGATGTCCTCGTGGAAGCGGCGCGACGTCTGCCCTCCGCCTACTTCGTCGTCGCGGGAGGACTGGACGCCGACGTCGCGCGCATTCGAGTTCTCGCCGGCGGTTTGCAGAACGTGCGCATCGATGGGTTCCAGTCGCCGGAGAAGATTCCGACGTACCTCGCGGCCGGTGACGTCGGCGTCGTCCCGAATCGATCGCTTCCCGCGATCAGCGCGAAGTACACGTCGCCACTCAAAGTGTTCGAGAGCATGGCCGCGGGCCTCCCGCTCGTCGCGAGTGACGTTCCGAGTCTCGCGGCGATCCTGCGGCGCGATCTCGACGCAGTGCTCGTCACGCCCGACGACCCCGTCTCGCTCGCACGCGGGATCGAGAGCCTGCTCGGCGATGCGGGCTTGCGTGCGCGGATGTCCCTGAATCTGCTCGCCCGCGCAGGCGAGCACACGTGGGCTGCGCGCGCGCGGCGCGTCCTGGCCTGGATGCGCGCGCGCACGGACTCTTGAGCGCGATCAGAACGAGAAACCGACCGACAGGTGCACCACGGCCTCGGACTCGCCGGCGTCGGGATCGGGATTCAGCGCGCCATCGAGTCGAATCGGGCCGATCGGCAGCAGGTAGCGCAGGCCGAGTCCGATGCCGAAACCCGGATCCGTGAAGGCGAAGAGATCGTCGCTCTCGAGTTCCACGGTGCCTGCATCGACGAACACGGCGACTTGAAAACGACGTCCGAGTCCCTGGCGGAGCTCGACGCTCGCAGTCGTCGACGCCTCGCCGCCGATCGGTGATCCGTCCGCGTCCTCGGGACCGAGTTGGCTCTCGCGGAAGGAGCGCACGCTGTTCTCGCCGCCATTGAAGAAGCGTTCCTGGATCGGGATCTCGTCCGTGCCACCGAAGGGTGCGATCCAGCCCAGTTGCGCGGACAACGCCAGGGTCGTGCGTGATGCGAGCGGGACGAAGTGGGCGTGCTCGAAGCGCAAGCGCACGAACTCCACCTCGGATCCGAGCGCATCCGCGGAAAGGTTGGCGGCGCCGCGGGTGAGGTGTCCCTGGTGCGGATCGGCGAACGCATCGCGCGCGTCCCACGTCGGCTCGATCGAAATCTCGGAAATGCGGACGTCGTCGTCGACTGCTGGGGCGTCGACCTCGACATCGCGGGCTTCGCTCTCGCGGTACTGCCAGATCCCGCGCACGTTCCATTCCTCACCGAGTCGCCATGACGCGCCGAGTTCGACGCCCCGCTCGAGGCGCTCGAAGGATGGTTCCTCGCGTCGGTTCCAGAACACCGAAGCTGTCGCCGTCGCGCTGCTGCCGAGGATCCACGGATCGATCAGCGAGAGATCGACACGCTGCGCGATGTCGCCGACGGTCGCCGTGAGGTCTGCGATCCGCCCTGTACCGAACAGATTCTTCTGTCGCGCCCCGAAGCCAAAGCGCAAGCCTTCGTAGGATCCGTACCCGGGCTCCACGTGGAACTCGCGCGCCGGCGCTTCCACGACTTCGACGACCACATCGCGAGTCTCGGTGCCGTCGACAACACGGGGTGGAACCAGCGCGACGAGCTCCACGTCGATCGAATCGAAGAGCCCCGAGCGCGAGAGATTCTGGATCGAGGCGAACAGGAGTGAGCGCTGGTACCAAGCGTCCGCCTGGAGTTCGACCCGGCTCTCGAGGAAGCTCTCGCTCGTCGCGGCGAGGCCTACGATGCGCACGGCTCCGACGCGCACGCGCGGGCCGGGAGCCACGTCGAACGCGAGGACGACCGCGGATGGATCCTCGTCCGCGAGGTGCACGCCTACTTTCGCGTCCGGGAATCCGTGCTCGCCGAGGACGGCCTCGATGCGACCTCGCAAGAGCCGGCTGATGCGATCCGTCCAGGGTTTGTCGACGAATTCGTGCGTGACGGCCTCGAGTGCGGGCGCCGAGACTCCATCGGGCATCCCACCCGACGTGAAGCGGATGTCCACTTGTGTCAGCGTGTGGAGCGGGCCGGGCACGACCCGCACGGACACGACAGCCGTCGTCCCATCGGTGCTGAAGGTGGTCTCTGACGGAGTAGCTACGGCGCGTGCGTGGCCGCGGTCGCGGAACCACGCCACGAGCACACCGACACCGGCGGACACCGTGCGCTCGGAGTACCAGTTGGGTTCTACGCCTGTGCCGAGGATCGCCAGCGCAGACTCGCGGTCCGCGTCGTCGACCCCGGTGAGTTCGACCGCAGTGATCCGAGTCCGGACGCCTACCAGGGCCACGAAGCGCGCGATGGGGCGCCGGCCCGCATCGGGGACCAGCGTCGCATCGACCCGTGCCGCCCGGAACCCGCGCGACTCGAGGAGGAGCTCGAGCTCGAACGCGGCGTCGTCGAGCACCGGTCCATGCGTGGGCTCGGCCGCGAAGTTCTCGAAGAGGTAAGCGATGCGCAGAATCGCTTCGGACTTCTCCACGGCGACGAAACCCTCGAACTCGAGGTCGACGTCTTTCGGCGCGATCGTGCCGCCGAGCAGCGCGCAGCCGGCCGTGCAGAGGAGGAGCACCAGCGCGAGGAGTGCACGCGTGCGTCCGTTGGCACTGTCCCTCATGGCATACGTAGCACGAACCGCACGCCCATATTGACGCGGTCGTAGACGTCGCGCTCGCCGCGCAAGTACACGGTGCGACCCGCACCACGACTCGGCCCCGTTAGGCGGAAGCGCACCTCGATCGTGTCGGCGCCTGCCTGAGTGACGTCGCCGCCGCTGGACATCTCGATACGGTCCGCAAAGCTCTCGCCCGCGTCGCCGAACCACTCGTACGCGATATCGCGCGCGACCTGGGAAGCGACTTCGCCGAACACGCGCTCCTGATCGACGCTCAGTCCTTTGGAACCGGGCTGACGCCCCGCGAGGAGCAGCAGTGCGAGATCTTCCTGCGTGGCCGGGGGGATCGACGTCAGCTCGACGACCGGATCGTCGGTCGTGCCTGTGACTCGCGCGCGGACTTCGTATCCGCTCACGCGTCCTTCGGCGGCGACGTCGAGTCGTGCTCGTCCGGGATCGTCGGCGAAGAGATCCAGGCGCCCGCGCGTGATGTCGAGCTTGGATGCGGGCAAGGCCATGCGCCCCTCGGCGAAGTCGAGTGAACCGGCCAGCGTCGGCGCCGCACCCGTGCCACGTACCGCGAAACGCGGCAGGATCTCGGCCCGTACAAGCGGTGTGCGCACGCGGACGGGCTTGTCCGAACGCACGTCGAGTAGAAGCGTCATCGCGTCGAACGGCGCCTCGCGGATGGGCGGGAGTTCGAGGAATCGTGAGCCGCCACCACTGCCGGACTTCGAGGCGAAGAGAGAGCGCAGCGATTCCAGATCGAGGCGCTGCTCGAAGCGCGCCTCTTGCAGTGCGGCGGTGCCCGTCAGCGCCAGATGGTGCCACGGACCGCGCACGGAGACCTCGATGTCCGAACGCAACGAGACTTCCGCGCTGCGCAAAATGGGCAGGCTGGTGCCCTTCAAGGCGAGGTCGAGGACCGACTGGGGCCCGTCGATCGTGACGGCACCTGTCAAAGAGATTGCGCCGCCTCCGAACTTGCCGTGCGCCGTCTCGATGCGGACGCGCGGCCCATCGAGCGCGAGATCGAGTTCCAACTCGGCAAGGGTCGGCAGCGCGGCGCCGAGCTGCACGCTCCCCTTCGAGAGCCGCACGTGGCCCGCGACGACGGGGTTGGTCATCGTCCCCGTGACGATCAACTCGGCCGCAAGGGCACCTGATGTGCGCCTGAGGATCTCGAGTGCATTCGCGAGGGGAGTCAGATCGGGTGCCTCGACACGCAGCGCGAGGTCGAGAGGCGCGGACAGGAACTCGTCGAACTCCGCCCGCGTGAGCCGCTCGAGATCCAGGCGCACGGCGGCCGTTCCATCCGCCTCGATACTCCCAGCATGCGGCAGCGTGACCCGGCACGACTCGATCGTGACGACGTCGCCGACGAGTGCCGTGATCGCGGCCTCCGCGTCGAAGAGGCGCACCATTCCGACCGCGTCCTCGATGTCGAGATCGTGTGCGCGGAGTTCGATCCGACCGCGCGGAGCACGCCACGTCCCACCGAGTTCGACGACGGCCTGCGACGATCCGCGCAGGCGGAAACCGCCGGGCAGCGGAGCATTGGCGAGATCCGCGACGTCGGCGGTGAGGCTCACGGCGATGGCGCCATCGTGTCCTCCGTCCGGCGTTGGCTCGAGAGCGAGGGATGCGGAGCCGTCCAGCACCAGCGTGCTCGGGACGGCCACACCGAACGCATCGAGGATCCGCCCCACGCGCGCCCCGTGGATCTCGGCCTCCGCGCACCAGCTCTCGTCGTAGCGAGCTTCGCGCAGGCTCACCGCACCATCCAGGCCGGCGAATTCGAGCGCTCTGATGTCGAGCCGCCCATCGACGATCTCGAGCCGGGCGGGCCGCGCGAGGGAGACCGAACCGTGGAGTGCCGCGAATTCGCAACGGTCGATCCGAGCGCGGAACGAAGTCGCGCCGAGGACGTCGACACGCCCGGCCGCATGGACACTGCCGACGAGCGGCAGCAGGAGTTCGAGAGCCTCGACGTGGATCGCGGAACCGTCCCCGCGTGCGGCGAGCTTGGCGAAGGCGACCTCGATGCCCGCGACGCGCAACCGCTCGCACTCGGCGGCGAGCTCCCCGGTCGGCGCCTGGAACGGACCGTCCAGGCGAGTTGTGATGCGCGCGCGGCCCGTGATCCACTCCGGATCCAGGCCGAGTGCCCGCCCGAACGCTCCGAGGTCGGGCGCGTCGAAATCGAGCGTGAACGCGTCGAATCGACGCTCGGCGAGGCGGATGGACCCGGCGCCGACGAGGGTCGAGGCTCCGGCGCGCGCGTCGAGGCGCTCGATGGCGAGGACGCCGTCCGCGATCCCCGCCCGCAGCGTGAGTTCCTCGATCGCGATGCCGCGGACGACCGCGTCGCGCGCGCGCAAGGCGATCCGCGCCACGATGCCGCGTGAACCGCTCGCGAGGCGCACCGATCCCTCGAGGGACCCGTCGATTCCGAGCTCACGCGCGACGTCGGCCGGGAGGAGAAGGCCCGCGAGCCCGGCGCTGTCGGGCGAACGCAGCGCGAGCTCGATCTCGGTCGAGGGATCGAGCAGCGCGAGACGCGGGCCCGTCGCGAGAGGTATGCGCGTCGCACCGACCTCGATGCGATTCGTACCGATTTCGATCAGCGCGTGTTCGATGGCGAGCCACCCGTTTGCGAGCGCGACTCGTGCACGCACTCGTTGCGCGGGCGCATCCGCTTCGGGCGCGAACTCCGCACCCAGGATCGCGCCGAGGTCCGCGAGGTCCGCGTCGAGGACGACGGTCGCGCGCTGGAGGAACTCACACCCGAGATCGGCCTCGCGTGGAACCGAAGCAAGGGGGATCTCCGCGGCATTCGCACCCGCGAGGACGAGCGTGCGCTCGATCTGGAATCGTAGCTCATCGGCCAGGAATCGGCCGGACAGCGCGTCCGCCGACCTGCCGGCGACGCGTGGATCCACGGCGCTGACTTCGAGGTCGGCCGTGAATCGCGCCGGCGCATCGAGCGGGACGACGCAGGCTCCGCTCGCCGTCCACGCGCCGCCGTAGTCCGCGGTCTCCACACCGAGGAGCTCCAGCAACGGAGCCAGCTCGACGTCCTGTAGGGTGCCGCGCAACGCCAGTGTGC
>JAYTBY010000783.1:0-13085 GCA_043736755.1 Planctomycetota bacterium
CGGAAAGCTGCAGGTGGGAAGTCGTTCGACGTCGTCGTAGAGCACGTCGGTCCCGCGACGTGGGAAGGGTCGATGCGCGTGCTCGCGCGCAACGGACGCCTCGTCACGTGCGGTGGAACGACGGGGCCGAGCGTGTCGATTGCGCTGCCCCACCTCTTCATCAAGAACCAATCGGTGCTGGGATCGACGATGGGACCGCGCAGCGCGTTCCCTCTGATCCTGCAGAAGATCGCGTCGGGCACGTACCGCCCCGTCGTCGACCGCGTCATGCCGATGTCGCAGATTCGAGAGGCGCACGAACTGCTCGAATCGCGGCAGGTCCTCGGCAAAATCGTCCTGACACCCGGGAGCTAGAACGAAATGGATGCCAATCTCATGCAGCGCGCGGCGGTGCTCGGCGCGGGAACGATGGGGCACGGGATCGCGCACGTCCTGGCCATGGTGGGTTTCGACACACGGCTCTACGACGTCGCCGAGTCGGCCGTCGAGAAGGGGCTCGGTGCAGTACGCGCGAACCTCGAAAAGGGAGTGGAAAAGGGCAAAGTGAACGCCGCTGATCGCGACGCGGCCCTATCGCGTCTCAGTGGTACGGCGAAATTCGAACAGGCGATCGACGGCGTCGACGTCGTGATCGAAGCGGTGCCGGAGAAGCTCGAGCTGAAGCAGCAGATCTTCGAGTCGCTCGGACGTCGTCTTGGCGCGCACGTCTTGCTCGCGACGAATACGAGCTCGCTCTCGATCACGCGCATCGCGAACGTGACGACGCATCCGGAACGCGTCGTCGGCATGCACTTCTTCAATCCGGTGCACATCATGAAGCTCGTCGAGGTCGTCGAGACTCCAAAGAGCTCCGAATCGGCCGTGAAAGCTGCCATGGAACTCGGTGTGCGTGTGGGCAAGGACCCGATTCGCGTGAAGGACGCGCCCGGATTCGCCAGCTCGCGTTTGGGGCTTGCGATCGGCCTCGAAGCGATTCGCATGGTGGAGGCGGGCGTCGGGAGTGCTGCCGACATCGACAAGGCGATGAAGCTCGGCTACGGCTTCCCGATGGGGCCGCTCGAGCTGACGGACACGGTCGGGCTCGACGTGCGCCTGTCGATCGCGGAGTACTTGGAGCGCGAATTGGGCGAGCGCTTCGCTCCGCCGAAGCTGCTGCGCGACATGGTGCTGCGCGGCGAACTCGGCAAGAAGAGCGGTAAGGGCTTCTATGTCTGGGCGAAGTGACAACGGGGCCGGCGCCGGCGATGTCCCGCCGGTTTCGCCGTCACGGTTCGCCTTGCCGCGTGCCCACCGTGGAGTTCTCGTAGACGAGGATCGGGTGGCACTCCTGCGCGTCGTCACGGCGCTGCTCTCGACTCCGACGGCCCCGTATTTCGAGGACGGTCTGCTCGCCGTCGTACGCGCACTCGCGTCCGAGATCCCCGGCGTGACGCTGCGGTCCGACGAACACGGGAACCTCATTGCGATGCGCGGTGGCACGACGACGCGCACTCTCGCGTTCAGCGCGCACCTCGACCATCCTGGATTCCACCCGTTCCTCCGCCGTGGCCGCGCGCCCGCAGCGACGCTGCACGGTGGCGTTCCGACGGCGAACCTACCGGGAGCGCCTCTGCGCTTTCACGATGCGCGGTCGTTGCGCTCGGTGGCGACGGCACGCATTGCGAGCGCGGCGCACGGTGACGACGATCTCGTGTACGTGGAGCTCGAGAACGTCCTCGGGTCGATCACGGCGGAATCGTTCGGTGTTTTCGATCTGCCCGATGGCGTCGTGCGCGGCTCGCGATTGCACTCCCGCGTGTGCGACGACTTGCTCGGAGCGGCTGCGATCCTCGTCGCACTCGCGATCCTCGCGCGCGAAGGTCACTCGCGACCGCTGGCTGGTGTTTTCACGCGGGCCGAGGAAACAGGATTCATCGGTTGCATCGGCCTGCTCGAGTCGGGCGCACTGCCGAAAGACGTCGCCGTGATCGGGCTGGAGTGCTCACCACGCCGCGCGACCGCGAAAGTCGGTCTCGGACCGGTCGTGCGCGTCGGCGATCGCATGTCTGTGTTCGACCCCGAGCTAACCCACTTGCTGCAGGATTCGGCCGCAAAACTGAAGGCGCGCGCGCCGGCGTTCGTCGGGCAGCGCGCGCTGATGGACGGAGGCGCGTGCGAGTCCACCGCCTACAACGCTTGGGGGGTCCAGGCGGGCGGCGCGTGTCTCGCGCTCGGCAACTACCACAACCAGGGTGCGAAGGGCGGAATCGAGGCCGAGTTCGTCGATTGGAACGACCTCGAGAGCCTGGCGGCGCTCTTGGTCGAGTCAGCACGCTCTTTCGATGCTGGCGACGCAGTCACAACTACGCGATCGAGACTCTTGACGGGATTCGCGCGAGAAAAAGGCCGCCTCGCGCACTCCGCGAAGAGAATGCTCGTGAAGCCGCAACGCAAGGTCACGAGGCGAGAGGTGAAGTCATGACGGACACGAGTTGGGGGGACGAAGCACAGCCCAAAAAGAAGAAGAGCATCGCCCCGTGGCTCTGGTTCTGCGCTGCCGGTTGCCTGGTCGCAGTAATCCTCGGCGCGATCGTGGCGAAGGTCGGCTTCGACATGGTGAAGAAGTGGGGCGACGCCGAAACTCAGTTGCCCGCTCTCCAGGAAGCGCTGCCTTTCGATCCGCTGCCGCCCGAGACCGAGTTCAAGTTGGCGATCCGCTTTCCGATGACCTGGTTCATCTTCCAGGACAGCCGCGGCTTCGTGATGCTCTTCTTCATCGCGGGCGGCGGTGACGGCGAGGAACTGCGCAAGACGCTTCTCAACGAGAAGTTCACCGGTTTCGGAATGGGCAATCGCTCGGACGCAGAATCCGCCGAGCTTTCCCTGCAGGGTCGCGACGTCAAGGGGCTCCGATTCGTGCAGGAGCGCGGGTCCGGAAGCGGCAGCGGTGAAGCCGAAGGCGCGAGCATCCTGCTCGAGGTCGGACCCGAAGCCGGCACTCACGTCGTCATCGTCCAGATCACGCGCGCCGGATCGGGTGAACCCGTGACGGACGAGGAAGTGAAAACTCTATTGAGGCCTTTCCATGTCGGTCCCGAACGCTGAGGTCCGATCCGGTCCGTCGGGTGCACTGCTCGTCTTCGTCGCGTTCGGTCTCATGGCCCTCGCGGGAGTTGCGGCGTTCCTGCTGCTCGGAAGGGGCGGCCCCATCGACGGTCGTGCCCGGATGACGGAAGTGTTCGGCACGGCGGACTTGCCGTTCGGCTTGGCGATCGAATCGGCGACCGAGATGTCGAGCGGTGGATCGCTGGTGGTGTATGCGATGCCGGGTGCCGCGGCCGAGGCCAAGCCCGCCCCCGTCGAATCGAAGTCATCGAACGAGAGCGAGCCGCGCATCGATTGGCTGCAGGTTCCCGTCCCCGAATCGAATGCGCCACCGCGACAGGCTTCGTTCCTGCTCGTGCCGGGCGAGAAAGGCCGCAGCGTTCTCGAAGAGATGATCCGCAACGTGCAGGGCCGAGATCGCGCCGATCTCGGACGCGAAGGCGGCACGGTCGTCCTCGATCGGGGCAAGTTGGATTTTCGCGGCTACGACAGCGATTGGATCCACATGCGCACGTACGAGCCAGGACCGGCGTTCCGCGATGCGATGCGGATCTCGCTGTCCACACCGGACAATCCGTGCGTGTTGACCGTGACGTGGCCGCGCGGCAATCCAGCGTCGCGCGCGCAGCTCGAAGCGCTCACTGCTCCATTGCGGGCGGGACCGCGCTGACGACGAACTCGTCGAGCACTTCCGCGATGTGCATCACGCGCGTCGCGAGGCCGGCGCGGTGTATCCCCGCAGCCCACTGCAATTGACAGCCTGGGTTGCCCGTGACCAAGACGTCGGCTTGCGACTCGCGCAACGCCAGGAGCTTCGGTTCGAGCACGCGCTCGGCGTCGTCCGGCCGGAGCAACGAGTAGATGCCGGCCGAGCCGCAGCAACTCTCGGCACCCTCCATGGTGACGAGATCGACGCCGGGTACTCGACGAAGGATGTCGCGTGGCTCGCGTGAGATCCGTTGACCGTGCAGCAAGTGACACGGATCGTCCCACGTGATTCGGACACGATTGCGTCCCACCGGGACACGCGCGAGCAGCGCCGTCAGTCCTTCGGCGCCTACGCCGCTCGCGAGGAACTCGGCGAAGTCGAGCGTGCGCTGCGAGAGCGCGCGGGCGCGGCGCTCGTGATCGGGCTCGGAAGGGAACGTGCGCGCGAGGTCCTTCAAATGCGAGCCGCAGCCCGCGCTGTTCACGATGAGCGGCATGGGCACACCGTGCTCGTCCAGGAGCGCATCGAAGGCGTCGATCGTCTCCACCGCCAACGCGCGCGCTCCGGCGACCTCGCCGTTGTGGGCGTGCAGCGAACCGCAGCAGATGTGTCGGCGGGCGACGTGCACGTCGAATCCGCAAGCGGCGATGACGCGCACAGTCGCGCGGTTCGTGTCACCGAGCAGCTCGGGCATGACGCAGCCTTCGAGCACGGCGACCGCGCCGCGGCGAAGAGCCGTCGCCGGAGTGAAGTCCGGGAGTCGGGCTCGATTCGCCGGGATATCGGGCGCTTGTAGCAATCCTTTCGCTCGGCTCCCCGCGATGCTCGCGAAAGCTTGCACGAGTCCGGCCCGCTGCGCGATGCGGCCTAGGCTCGCCGTGAGTCGCAGAGCCGATCGATTGCGCAGCAAGAGGTCGAACCCGATGCTGCGGCCGAGACGCTGGAAGGCCGTACGTGCGCGCGTCGGTTCCAGGGCGCCGCGCGCGTGCTCCATGAGATGGCCGAACCGAACGCCGGACGGACAAACGGTCTCGCAGTGCCGACACAGGAGGCAGAAGTCGAGTTCCTCGGCGTAGTGCTCGTCCGCATCGATGGCTCCCTCGGCGAGCGCGCGCATCATGTGGATGCGTCCACGCGGACTCGACGATTCGACGCCAGTGAGGCGATACGTCGGGCACGTGTTCAGACACAAACCACAGTGGATGCAGTCGAGGCTCGCGGTGTAGTCGACGAGGTCCTTCGCGTTCATGGTCAGAGACCTCCCACGAGTCGTCCGGAAGGGAACGTGCCGAGCGGATCGAGCGCCGATTTCAAGCGACGCATGAGCGCGAGGCCAGCTGGATCGGTCGGGCCAAACAGGTCGACCTGACTTCGCAGCGCATCATCGAGACCTCGCCAGTGCACGCTCGCGTTCGCTCGCTGGACGTTGGACATGATTCGAGTGACGGTGCTCGCGTCGAGGCCCTGGTGTATCCAGGCATCGAAACAGCCGAGTCCGGGTTGCACGCGAATCCGTGCTTCGACGCGCGACTCACGCGCCGCGGCGTCGAAAGCGGAGAGGGCGGCGTCGAGTCGGCTCGGTGCACAGCTCACGCACAACGTCGGTGTCAGGCTGGCGAAGTGCCCCATCGAGCCCCACGTGCTGAGGACTCGCGAGTCGCTGGCGGCACCGTGCTCAGCGACATCCCATCGCAATTCGGGAACTGAGACGCGCAGTTCACTTAGATCCGCTTCGAGGGCTTCGGTCAGACCTGCAGCGAGCACCACGACCCCAAAGCGCCGCGATGGCTCGCGATGATCTTCGGAGAAGACGTCGTGAACGAGGACGGTCCAAGCCGAGCGACAGCGTGCGAGCACACCGCGCGCCGTTGCGAGAGCTGCGTCACGTGTCGGCGCGTAGCCGAGTCCGATCGCATGCGACTCGGGCGCTGCGTGCAAGCGCAGGCTGACTTCGACGATCAGTCCTAACGATCCGTACGCGCCCGTGTGCAATCGGTGCAGGTCGAAACCCGACACGTTCTTCACCAAGCGTCCGCCCGACTTCACGATGCGGCCTTCGCCGTCGATGGTGCGCAGACCGAGCACGTGATGGCGCAGGGGACTGAAGCGCAGGCGGTCCGATCCGCTCTGACCCGCCGCGACGACGCCACCGACGCTCGCATTCTCCGCATCGGAGATCCATGGCGAGAGGTGATGTCCGTGCGCGGCCACGGCACGCTCGAGATCGGACCACGGCGTTCCGGCGAGCGCCGTGATCACTCCGTCGCCCGGTTCGTACGCGACGATGCCGGTCAGAGCCCGCGTCGAGAGTTCGACGTCGACTCGTTCCGGGACTCGCGTCCACGAGCGCTTCGAACCGTGCCCGGTCACGAGCACGACCTGTTGCGCGGCCGCCGCATCGTGCACCGCTGCGGCCGCTTCCGCGATGTCGCGCGGTGCCACGAGCTTCGGCGCGTTCATCGAAGAGTCGTGCGCGGATCGCGTGTGCGCGTCTCCCGACAAGCGTGCACGGGGAGGAGTTTGCCCGGGTTCATGCGACGGTTCGGGTCCCACGCTTCGCGCACGCGACACTGCGCCGCGAGGTCATCGGGCCCGAACGCCCACTCCATCGCGCCGATCTTCTCGAGTCCGACTCCGTGCTCGCCTGTCAGCGATCCGCCGATCGCGAGGCACGCGCGCAGAATCGCGTCGCCCGCATCGAGCACGCGCGCGAGCTCGTCCGCGTTGCGGCGGTCGTAGGGAATGTTCGGATGCAAGTTGCCGTCGCCGGCGTGAAAGACGTTGGCGATGCGCAAGCCGCGCGCGTGGCAGATCGCGATGATCTCGCGGACGATCCGCGCGAGTTGTGTGCGCGGAACGACGGCGTCGCACACGTACAGATCCGGCGCGATGC
This sequence comes from Planctomycetota bacterium, assembly GCA_043736755.1. GTDB lineage: Bacteria > Planctomycetota > UBA1135 > UBA1135 > JAEUHZ01. The sequence goes on from JAYTBY010000783.1 coordinate 6,687, forward strand.
GGCCCATCGCGCCGTACGCACCCTTGCGTCCGGCCCAGAGTCGTGCGCGTTCGGCTTCGTCGCGCGCTCGACGCACTGCGAATGCTCCGCGAGCGCGAAGGACGGGCTCGATGCGTGCGCCGAGTGCGGTGACTTCCGCCAGAGACCCTTCCGTCTCGAGCAACAACACCGCTTCGGCATCTGTCGGATAGCCAGCCGCGAGCACGCTCGCTTCGACGGCCTCGATCGTGAGTCGATCCAGGATCTCGATCGCCGAGGGTTCGAGTCGAGCTGCGATCAAGTCGGAAACGGCGTCGCAGGCGCTGTCGAGGTCACGAAACAGCGCCAGAATCGTCTCGGTCGCGGTCGGAACCGGCTGCAGCGCGACGGTGATCTCCGTCGCGATGCCGAGAAGACCCTCGCTGCCGACGAACAGTCCCACGAGGTCGTAACCGCGCGGATCGAGGTCGGGCTGCGAGAGATCGAGTACTTCGCCGTCGTGCTGGACGATCACGAGGCCCTGAACATGCCGCGTCGTCGATCCGTGCCGAAAACAGTGCGGTCCGCCCGAGTTCTCGCCGACGTTGCCGCCGATCGTGCAGGCCTTCTGGCTCGAGGGATCGGGCGCGTAGAACAAACCGTGCCGACCTAGGGCCTGCCCCAAGTCGGAGTTGACGACTCCCGCCTGCACGCGCGCGAAGCGGTTCACGGGATCAACCTCGAGGATCTCGCGCATGCGCGCCGTTCCGATGACGACACCGCCCGCGACGGGCGTCGCTCCACCGGAGAGACCGGTGCCTGCTCCACGCGGGACGATCGCAATCCCGTGCGCATGGAGGATGCGCATCGCGGCCGCCGTTTCGCGCGTGTCCTTCGGCAAGATCACGAGTTCCGGGACTGCTCGCGCAAACGCGAGGCCGTCGGACTCGTAGGTCGTCCTACGCGCGCGATCGGCGAGGACACCCACCGGACCGAGGACCGCCCGGAGTTCCTCGACGACGCGCGCGTCCATCAGAAGTCGATGCGCCGTAGTCGCCAGCGCGCGATGAGGAGCAGAAGGGCCGCCAGCAGGACCGACGACGAGATCGAGACGAAGGCGTTGAAGCGCCAGGGCGACGACCAACCGAATTGATGGCCGTACCAGTCCTGTGCCGTCTGGGTACCTGCGCCCCGCTTGTCGATACGGACTTCATCCAGTAGGTCCTTCAACACCTTGTCGCGTTCTTCGTTCGTCCCGTAGTACGGCTGGAACGTCGTGTCGAACTCGTACAGCGCGTCCTCGAGACCCACGAACCCGTGTGCACGGTGAGTTTCTGCGCTCTCGCCGCGCGCGCGCCAGCGGACCCACGCGACGTCGAATGTCTCCGGGCGCGGCCTCCCCGACCGTACGGGCTTTTCGGCCGTCGTCGGATCCTTCTCGTTCGCCTTCGCGAGTTCGGATGCGAACCAACTCGGCGAGCGGAGCTTCCCGTCCGCGCTCGCATCTCGCCGACTTCTCCGCGAAAGCGTGAGTCGCGCGCGCTCCTTCGAGTCGCTGTCCCGCGCAATCCACGACGCGGGCGTTGCCGCGAGGTCGACGACGGTGCCGCCTTCACGGACGAACCCTTCGGGGACGCCGACGACGGACAAGTACCCATTCGAATCGACGAGGGCGGCGGGGGATTCCGTCAACGATCTGCGCAAGCCGGCGACGACGTAGTCCGCATCCGTCGTTTTCGGCAACGCCCAGTGCACCGCGTCCAATGTGTCGATGAGGAAGCCGAACTTCGACTCGGGTGGAGCCTCCTCCTCGCCGCGTGCCCGTGCTTCCGACTCGACCGCTTGCGCGTGCTGCACCTGGATCCAGCTCTGGTGGATGCAGCCTGTGAACACGAAGAACATCAGTGTGGTCAGAATGGCGGCGATGCTGCTGCGCGTCAGCACGGCCACGAGTACCGACATCGCGTGCACGAGCGCGAAAACGTACGTGAGGGTCAGTGCGCTCCACAGGAACGCCGGGTCGCTGTGTCCGGATCCGACCAGGAATCCGAGGTGCATCCCGAGGACGAGGAGGAACGAGAGGCACGCCACGAAGAGGACGCCAGCCGCGTAGCGCGCGAGGAGCAGCGTGAACCGACCGACGGGCTTCGAGAAGAGCGTGTCCGCAGCACCCTTCTCCAGCATGCGCGGCACGAAGAACGCCGTGGCTGCGATGCAGAAGAGCAATCCGACCGTGCCCGCGATGCCTTGGACGATGGCCGATTGAATTCCGCCGATCACGGCGAGGTGCACGTCGTCGACATTCATGTTCCCGCCGCCGCCGAACGAACGCATGAGGTCGTCGTAGCCCCACGTCTTCCAACCGAAGAGCAGCGAGATCCCTTCGGGTTTGAAGCCGATCAGGAACGTCGGCACGATCAGGATCAGCGCCAGGACGACGAGCAGTCGAAACACCTTGTCGTCGAGGACCTGGCGGAACGCGTCCTCGAACAGGGCACCGAACACGTGGCGATTCATCGCAATCCCCCGGTGTTCGAAGTCTTCAGCAGATCGAGAAACGCTTCCTCCAGGTTCAGTCGCCGCGGTTCGACGGCCCGGATCGAGACCCCGGCCGCGCGCAGTCGGTCGATCGCTGAATCGAGCTCTTCCTTCTGGATCGCGAGTTGGAACGACGCACCGTCGACGCGCAGGTCGCGGCCGACGCCGGCCAGTACGCGGTCGAGATCCGTGCGCGCCGCACCGATCTCGAAGCGCACGACGCCCGTGGACGGGGTCAAGTCCTCGATCGTGCCTTCCCGCAGGATCCGGCCTTTGTCCATGATCACGACGCGATCGCACATGAGCTCGACCTCGAGCAACAAGTGCGAGTTCAGGAACAGCGTCACGCCTTGACGTTTCAGCTCGAGCACGAGTTCGCGGATCTCCGCACGTCCCACCGGATCGACGCCGTCGGTGGGTTCGTCGAGGAACACGAGTTCCGGCTTGTGCACGAGCGCTTGCGCGAGCCCGATCCGTTGCTGCATGCCTTTGCTGTACTCGCGCACCTTGCGATCCGCGGCTTTCTGCATGCCGACGCGTTCCAGCAACGGCCCGATGCGCGCGTCGACGTCCGCCGGCGAAGATCCGGACAGTCGTCCGAAGAGTTTCAAGAGTTGTCGGCCCGTCAGGTGTCCCGGCAACCGGTGCGCTTCGGGCAGGTAGCCGACTTTCGTGCGCGACTTCGGATCACCGGGCTGCATGCCGAAGATGCGTGCTTCGCCGGTGTGTCCGCGCACGAGCCCGAGCAACACCTTCACGAGCGTCGTCTTCCCCGCGCCGTTCGGTCCGAGCAGACCGAAGATCTGGCCGCGGCCGACCTCGAGCGACACTCCGTCCAGCGCAGCGAGTCCGCCGCGCTCGAACGGCTTCTTGTAGACCTTGCGCAGGTCGCGCACAGACAGCACGGCGGTGTCGCTCATCGCGTGGAAGATAGCGAGATCGCGGCCGGATCAGCGCGATGCGAGTCGAGCCGCACCGATCCAGCCCGCGTCGGCACCGAGTTCGGCGGGCAAGACCTCGACGCTCGCAACGCGCTGACCGTACGTGCGCTCGGCGATTCCCACACGCACACCGGGGAGCAGGACGTCGAGTGCTGCGCCGAATCCGCCGCCGATCACGAAGGTGCGCATGTCGAGCAGGGTCACGACGGCTGCGAGACCACGTCCGAGGTCACGGCCGATCGCCGCGCACAGGTCGCGCTCGGGACCCGGTCGCGCTCGCGCGATCGCTGCGAGTTGCTCGAGATCGCCCGGTGAATCAGCCGGTAGCCCCAAGTCGCGCGCGCGCCGTTTCGCGGCCGTCGCCGACGCGTATTGCTCGACACATCCGCGGCGTCCGCAGCCGCACCACGGCCCGTCCGGATCGATGCAGACGTGCCCGATCTCGCCGGCCATGCCGCCTGCGCCGGCATAAAGCTCGCCTCTGAGGATGAGTCCGCCGCCGACACCCGTTCCGAGCGTCACGAGCAGCAAGTCCCGGTGCGTTCGCCCCGCGCCGAGCCAGCCTTCACCGACCGCCGCGGCGTTCGCGTCGTTTTCGAGGAAGACGTGCCGCGGATCGAAGCCGAGTCTCTTCGCGACCTCGTCGCGCAACGGCACGTTCTCGAGCACCTTGAGGTTCGGGCACTCGAGCACGCGTCCTGCAGCGTGATCGATCAATCCTGGCGAGCCGATCCCCACGGAGGCTTCGGCGCCGAGCTCGCGCGCCAGGTTCGCCATGCGCTCGATGACGGCATCTCCACCATCCGCGAGGCCCGTGGGGACGGATCGGCGCTCGAGGATCGTCCCGTGCTCGTCGACGACTCCGGCTTTGATCGCCGTCCCACCGAGGTCGATGCCTACGAGGCGCATGGTCGAAATCCTCGAATGAACCCGCTGAGACTCACTCGTCGACGGCGGAGGTCTTGGCGCGCCGCGTGACGCGGCGGTAGGCCTTCAAGTACTCCGCAGCCGTCGCTTGCCACGAGAAGTCCTGCTTCATGCAGCGTCCGACGAGCGTGCGCCAGTCCGCCGGTTCCTTGTAGACCTTGCGCGCCGCGTCGATGGCCTCGAGCAGCGAGTCGCCGTTGTACGTCTTGAAGGTGAAGCCGGTGCCCTTCTTCGGATCCTTCTCGTGATCGGTGACCGTGTCGTCGAGACCCGCTCCCGAGTAGACGATCGGCACGACGCCGTAGCGCAGAGCAATCGCGCAGAGCTGGTTCGAGGAATGATAGTGCGACGGGCTGATCAGGATGTCCGCGCCGCCGAGCAACGTGTGTGCTGCACTCGGATGGAGCGCATCGATGAGGCGGCAGCGACCGGTGAACGTCTGCTCGACCGTGCGCACGCGCTCGAGCACTTCGAGCTTCCCGTTGCCGAGTAGCACGACCTCGATGTTGCGCTCGAGGATCGAAGTCAGGACCTCGGCCAACACATCGAAGCCGCTGTCCGCGTCGAGGCGCCCGATGACGGCCGCGACCATGACGCGCGCACCGTTGTCGAGGCCGAGCTTCTCCTGGAGCGAAGCCTTGCACTTCTTCTTGCCCAGGAGCTCCTTGTCCTTGAGAGAGAACGGCTGCGGCAGGAGCGGGTCGTTGGCCGGATCCCAAGCCTTGTAGTCGATGCCGTTCGAGATGCCGACCAGCTCCTTCGAGCGGCGGCGGAAGGTCTCGACGAGACCCGCGCCACGTTCGTTCTGCTGGACGCGCGAGACGTTACCGGGCGACGACGTGCCGACGATCGTCGCGAACTCGGCGCCCGCCTTGAGGTAGTTGACCTTGCCACCGAGTTCGACCCCGTGCACCGCCGTGAACACTCGGTGGGGGAGCCCGATCTGCGGCAGGATCTCGCGCTCGAACGCGCCCTGCATCGCGAGATTGTGCACGCCGAAGAAGGTGCCCGCGTTCGAGGCCGGGTGATTGGGCTGCTTCGTGGCGTACTCGAGCTCGCGGATCACGGGGATCAAGCCCGTCGTCCAGTCGAGCCCGTGGATGACGTCCGGCGAGAACTGGATCAGCGGCAGCGACTCGAGGATCGCGCGGCAGAAGATCGCATAGCGCCGCCAATTATCCGCGTACGGGCCTTCTTCGTCCCCATACGGGTGGCGCGAGCGGAACAGCGTCGGGTGGTCGATCAAGTAGATCGGGAGGTCACCCAGGTTCGCCGCGTGGATCGTGACCTCGGCCTTCGTCGTGCCGTCACGCACGCGCACCTGGCCGACCTCGCGCAGGCTCTGCAGCGGCGAGGCGTCGAGGCCCATCGTCCACGGCAAGAACACACGGACGTCCGCGCCCTCCTGGCGCAGTGTCCTGGGCAGCGACTCAGCGACCTCGGCCAGGCTGGTACGCCGGACCAAGCTCGCGAGCTCGGGGGTTGCGAAGGCGATTCTCAATTCCGCTGCGGCGCTCGCGGTCGCGTCCTCTGCGGGCGCCTCACTTCCGGCGAGTGCCGGAGGAACCCGCTGACGGCGACTTGCCGGAGGATTCCGAGAGACAGGACCCCGTTGGGCGCGTTCGTGTTCGGTCGTGTGCGGGGATCGGGGAGGGCGAAGGAACTCGGAGCGCCGGGAAGCCCCGGAACCGAGTGCTCGAAGGGTAGACAAGGCCTCCGCGGGGGCCCACTCCGAAGGTTGGTTCTTTTCACAACATTATATGTGATAGTTAGTTATGTCAATGTGAAGGTTCCATTGGTGCGCCTGCACCGGCCACTCGTGGGTGTTTCGCCCTGTCTTCCGAGGCCTTTCCCGCTGCGGGGACAAGTTCTCGTTAGCCCGCCCATTCGGCAGACCGTGAGGTGGCTCCAGGTCGAATCGAGCGCTCCACAAGTGGGCCCCGGAAGCGTTCCGACGTGCACGCGGCGTTCCAGTGCGCGCCGCTAGACTGCCGCGCCCGCTCGCTTCCCTGAACGACCTACCGCATGTCCGTAT
>JAYTBY010000784.1:0-2644 GCA_043736755.1 Planctomycetota bacterium
GACTTTCTCGCGCGCTTCGCTCTGTCCGCGCTTGGTCTCGTTCTCTTTTTGCTTCTGCTCGAGGTAGTCCGAGTAGTTGCCCTTGTACGGACGGCCGAGGCCGCGCTCGATCTCGAGCATCCAGCCGACGACGTTGTCGAGGAAGTAGCGGTCGTGGGTCACCAGAATGACCGAGCCCGTGTAGGCCTTGAGGTGCGCTTCGAGCCACTCGACCGCGTCCGTGTCCAAGTGGTTCGTCGGTTCGTCGAGCAGCAACATGTCCGGTCGCTGCAAGAGCAATTTGCACAGCGCGACGCGGCGTCGCTCACCGCCCGACAACTTCGTGACGTCGGCGTCGAAGGCCGGGAGACCGAGCGCGTCGGCCGCTTGTTCCAAGCGACTGTCGAGCTCCCAGATCTCCTTGTGATTCATCTCCTCGAGGAGATGCTCGTACTCCTCGCCCATCTCGCCCGACTCGGTCAGCTCGTTGTAGCGCGTCTCGATCGCGAGCAACGGCGCCATCGCTTCGCGCAAGTTGCCCAGGACGTCGAGCGTCTCGTTGAGCGGCGGTTCCTGCGACAGATAGCCGATCGACAAGTCGCCGACGGCCTTCGCCGTGCCTTCGAACTGCTTGTCCTCGCCCGCGATGATGCGCAGGAGCGTGGACTTGCCCGAGCCGTTGTTCCCGATGATGCCGATCTTGGCGCCCTCGAGGAACGAGAGCGTGATCCCCCTGAGCACGACCTTGAGGCCGTAGTGTTTCTGGAGGTCTTGGAGCTGGTAGATGATCTTGTCGGCCATGTGAGGGCGAATAGGATACTGCCTGCCTACGCAGTGAGGAAGGCTCTCCGCGATCGTCCAGAACCGTGGGCGGCGACCGCCTCTCAACGCACGCGGTAGATCGCGACGACCTCGTTCCGAAACACCGCCTCGAGGATTGGGTTGGCGAGCAGTGCCGCCTGCGCCGGCAGTGCGCGCGGCTCGACCCCGCGGTGCCCGTTGACGATCGGCACGAGGTCGTCGACGACGAGGTAGAGCGGCGCAGTACCGGACCAGGCGCGCACGGCCAGCGCGTTCTCGGGCGACGGGAAGGCACGGAATCGCTCGCGCGCGACGAGGCTCTGCTTGGCCGCGCGCGCTCCACCGCCGCGCGCCATTTTCCAGCGTCCGTCCACGAGGTCCCAGCGCGCGGCGTGGATGTCCGCTGAGTAATTGCGGCTCTCCACGAGCGCACGGCGCTCACCGAACGCGGAGACGTTCGTCCACGAGCCCGAAGTGACGAAGACCGAGTCCAGCGGAGACTCCTCGCGGATCCAATCGAGAGCGCCCTGGTACATGCGGGCACAGGAACTCGGCTCGGGGACCGTGAGCCACGCCCGCGCCGATAACGCTGTGCGTGCCAAGCCGGCGATGAGGAGGGGCAGGGCGGCGCACACGAAGACCGCGATACCGATCCGAACTCCGCGCGCCCTGCTCGACGCGACAGCGGGACCGGCGAGGATCGCGAGAGCGAGGTGCCCGGCGTAGGCGAAGAACAGCTCCGAGTGACCTGCGGCCGAGACGAGTGACGACACGAGGGCGCCGGCGACGGCGACACCGAAGAGCCAGCTCCGTCCGAGATCCAGGCGTTCCGCCCCGCGACCGAGCGCGAGGGCTGCGCCGAGGAGAGCCGCGCCGTGATGCCCGATCCACCACAGCGGCGCGCACAGTAGGACGATCGACCAGGGCGCGAAGAACGGATCGTGCCCGAGCGCGCGTGCCGCTTCGGCGAACGGTCCCGCTGTGCGCATCAAGGCCATTGGCGCGACTCGGAACATGGCGCTGGCGTAGCTCGATTCGGCGGTGACGAGCCACACCGTGTAGGGCAGGGCGGCCAAGCCGATCAGCGCGAGGAACAGGCTCGAACTCCAGGGGATGCGACGTTGACGGAGGGCCTCGAAGCCCAGTGCGAGTCCGAGTCCGGCGAGCACGGGCGGCATGACGGACCCCTTCGCCCCCGACGCGAACGCGGCCAGGACGAGAGCTGCTACGGCCAGTCGAGTGCGCGACGACTCGCCGCGGAACCATGCGCATCCGACCACCACGAGCGCCGCGAAGGCCACGAGCCCCGCGCGCGTCGTCACGCTGTGGTACGTGCCCGCGTCGAAGTCGTTGTGGAAGAGGAACCAGCGCGCGGACTCGCCGAAGACGCCGTTCAGCACGCGCGCCATTTCGGTGTGCGCGGCGACGAGCACCGTCGTGATCACGCCGGCCCAGGCCCCGCCGCCCAGCGCACGCGCCGCGGCGTACGCGGCGAGGACGAGCGCGATCGGACCGACCAGGGCGAAGTGCAGTGTCTGTAGCAGCGTCGTCGGCAGCCCCGAGGCCACGTGGCCGCCGGCAGCGAGCGCGTAGCCGAACAGGTGGTACACGAGCGGCTCGCCCGCGACGCGCGGATCCATCACCGGCCAGCGTCGCGCGAACTCGGCCGCGTTGCCGGCGTGGAAGAGCAAGTCGGCGTCCTGTCGCGACCACCAGTCCTCGGACGCGAGGAACGGTGTGCGCACGACGACGAGGACGAGCACGGCCGCCAACGCGACGCACGGCCCGAACGCGAACGAATCGTCGCGGGGGGCCGGATCGCGGAGTCCGCGCACGTACGCCGGCACGAGTGGCGCGAGGATCA
>JAYTBY010000785.1:0-13084 GCA_043736755.1 Planctomycetota bacterium
GTAGCCGGACCAGGCCGCGCTAACGGGCGAGTGGTGATCGAGATCCACGGACCGGGGCAGTGCCCTGGCAGCGGCCTCCAGTTCAGCGAAAACGGCCGACATGCCTCGCGCGGCCTCGTGCTCCCCGGCGCGAACGTCGTGGATCAGCGAATCGAGCTCGGACTGGCTTGCCCGCAACGCGCGCAACGCTGTAGTCGCGCGCACGTGGTCCTCGCCTTCGACACTGCCAGCGCCGAGGAAGACTGTGCCGACGAGAGCCGTGCACACGAGGACGCAAGTGACCAGGCGGTGTCGATTCAACTCGTTGGGCTCCCGAGGCTCACGCGCTCTCGGGGAGGCACCGTCGCGAGATGCGTACAGCGTTGCGGCCCGCGGCTTTGGCCGCGTACACCGCCTCGTCCGCCGCCTTGAGCAGCTCATGGACCGTCGACACGCCCTCCCCGCGTGTCGCCATCCCGATGCTGATTGTCACGCGCCCCTCGTAGGACCGCGACTTGACCACGTTCGATTCGACCGAGCTGCGCAAGCGTTCGGCGCACATGTTGGCGCCATGCGCATCGCTGTTCAGGTTGATGACCAGGAACTCCTCACCTCCCAGTCGGCACACGATGTCCGCGCGGCGCGTGCGAGCGCGCAGCATCGCGGCCGTCGAACGCAGGACGTCATCGCCGATGTCGTGACCGTGGCGGTCGTTGACGTCTTTGAAGTGATCGATATCGACGACGAGTACGGAGAGTGGCCGCTCGAGGCGCACGGCCTCCGCCCACTCCTGCTCCAATCGTTTCATCGCATAGCGCCGATTGGGCAGCTCCGTCAACACGTCCGTGTGCGCCGCCGCGTGAAGCCTCCGCGACATCAGGCCCATGTCGGCTACCTGGTTCGACCTCCGCTCGCGGTCGCTCTGCACTTGGCGCTGCAACTGGATCATGCGACGAGCCGCGGCAACGCGCGCCATCAGCACGCGCTGGTTGTAGGGCTTGGCCACGAAGTCGTCGGCACCTGCGTCGAACGCGGCGACGACATGCTCCTCCTCGTCGCGTCCCGTCAGGACGAGTCCATAGATTTGGCGCCCGGTCTCGGTCGCGCGCAGTGCGCGCAAGAGATCCCCACCGCTCATGCCCGGCATGAGCCAGTCGGTCATGAGGATGTGTGGAGACTGATCCAAGACGACCTGAAGCGCGGTCTCGCCGTCAGGCGCCGTCAAGACGCGGTAGCCGCCCGCTTTGAGGTGGTGCTCGAGCAGTCGAAGAATGCGCGGGTCGTCGTCGACGGCGAGTACGCACAGGTCCGAAGGGGCCAGTTCGGTCTCGAATCCAGCGACGTCCGACTCACACACGGCGAGCTTCGGTGCAAGCACAATGGGATCTGCTCCGCGATCGGCCTCGTCGGTTGCGAGGTCCGCTTCCCCGAGCGTCTTGGTCGGAAGCCGCAGGGCCTCGCACGTTGTCCGCCAGACCGGCGCGGTGCGCACGGACAGTCGAACGAGCTGATCGTGGCCGATCAGCCCCCCGCCGATCGGGGCCAGAAGCTGGAGCCAACCCTCACCGAGAGCGCCTTGTGTGCCGACTCCTTCGAGGAGGCGGTGCGCGACGAGTGAAGATGAGCGCAGCACTTGGGCCATCGGCGCGCTGGCCGGATCCTCGAGCTCCGGTTCCCGTTTCGGAAGTCCGAGCGACAGCACGGCACCGACGAACGCTGAGGGCAGACCCCACTCGACGAACATCGCCGCGGTCACCTCCCAATGCTGGATGTCGAACTGTCTCAGTTCCTCGAGCAAGATCTGCTCGGGCGTCATGTCGCGCGTTTCGGCGATCACTCGTTCGTACGCGTCGGTGTGCACCGTGGCCAAGGCCAACATGCCGATTCGCGCCAGGAGCGCGCACGTGAATGCCTGACTCGGATCGACGGAGCCGTGTTCTCGGGCGATTGCCTCCGCGGCTACGGCCGACGCGATCGCGTGGGACCAGTACGCATCGTGGTCGAAGTACCCGCATGCTCCCGCGCGATCGGCGGGCAGCAGCGAAAACCCGAGCGCTGTGCTCCGGACAGTGCCCGGACCGAGCGCCTGCACCGCGCGCTCGACGTCGCCGATCACGGGCTCACCCCGCGGCCGTGCGATGTTCGCGAGCCTCAGGAGTTTCCCCGCGAGCGCGGGGTCGAACCGCAGGACGCTGGCGATTTCCGACGCGGCCACGTGCTCGCGTTGCGTCATGCGCAGGATCGCTAGGCCGACTCCGGACGAACTCGGCAACGTCCCGCAGTAGCGCAACTCCTCGAATCGCTTGTGGATCATCCGGTCGCCCTCACGCCGATTGCGCCACGGAGCCGAGGTCGGACATGGCCACAACGCGGTTCCGTCCGCCGGCCTTGGCCGCGTACACGGAGTGGTCCGACGCCTTGATCAGCGCGTCCTGGTTCACCATGTCGGCGCTTCGTTGTGCGACGCCGACGCTGACCGTGACTCTGCCGTTGAAGCTCTGTCCAGTGATCACGTGGCGCTCGACGGCCGAGCGCAGTCTGTCCCCTGCGATTCGTGCTTGCTCCTCGTTCGTGTTGGCGCACACCACGAAGAACTCTTCACCGCCGAGGCGTGCGACTTCCTCGCCTTGACGAGTGCTCGCGCGCAGTACGACCGCGACCTCCTTGAGCACGAGGTCGCCCACGTCGTGTCCATAGGTGTCGTTGACCTTCTTGAAGAAATCGATGTCGAGGAGGATGACCGAGAGAGGTCGACCACCGGTGGCCATCGACGCCTCCCATTCCGCTTCCAGACGCGCCATTGCGTAGCGGCGATTCGGAAGCTCCGTCAGCGCGTCCGTATGCGCTGCGTTGCGCAGCTTGCGCGTCAAGAGCCCCATCTCTGCGACCTGCTTCAGGACGACGCGCCGATTGGCTTCGACACGTTCCTGCAACTCGATGACGCGTTGGCCACCCTTGAGACGCGCGAGCAAGATCTTCGTGTTGAAGGGCTTCGTGACGTAGTCGTCCACGCCCGCGTCAAAGGCCTCGACGATGCGGTCTTCCTCGCCGCGACCAGTGAGCAAGAGGAAGAACACGCTGCGGCCGAGTTCGCTACGACGTAGCGCCTTGCACATGTCGAGGCCGTCCATCTCGGGCATCATCCAGTCGGCGATGACCGCGTGTGGATGCACCTCGAGAGCGATGCGCAACGCTTCGCTGCCGTTCACTGCGGTCACGACGTCGTGGCCGGCCTTGCGCAGCGCACGCTCGAGGATCTTCAACGACACGGGATCGTCGTCGACGGCCAGGATCTTCAAGCCCTTGAGCGTCGCCGTCGATCCCGACTCCAGAGCGCGTGCGACATCTTCGTCGTCCGGGACTTCGCCAGCACGTCGATTCACTTCGTCGAGGGTCGGTAGGAGCGGAACGGTCGCGCCACTCGCAGCGAGCCACTCGACCCATTCACGACCGACACGCTCGAAGAGGACGCCGAGTTCGCCGCGATCTATCTCGAGAATCTCGCGCATCGATTCCAGGCCGCGCGACGATCGCGCCCAGTCGATGTTGCTCCGAGCCGGATCGCCGTGAAGCGCATCCGCCAGCCAAGAGGCCTGACCTAGGATCCGCGCGAGGTTGCTCGCGTCGTCCTCGTTGGGATCGAAGCCGACGTCGCTGCGTGTGCGCACGGCGACGGCCTTCACGATGCGCGGGGGCATGCCCCACGTCGCGAGCGTCTCGGAGCCGAACCCGGCCACGAGACCAGCTGTGAACACTTCGGTCGGAACCCCGACACGCAGATGACGACAGACTGCGCGTGCCGCGAATGCAAGGGCGAGCGGGCGCGTCCAACGCTGCGCGTCGATCTTGCATCCCGAATGGCACAGGTCGAGTGCGATGCCGAGTGCGCGCACTGTCGAAGCGCCAATGCGCAGGATCGCTTCGTCGATCGATGCTGCCGCTGCCGCGCCGCCGTCGGAGCCCACGACCCGCAAGACGAGCGTGGCTGATTCCGCGTCCGAGAGGAGGCACTCGGCAATGGCCTGCGCTGCGCCGTCGGACGCCGGATCGACGTCGCGGAGACGTGCAGCCAGTGCCGAGAGGCGCTCGACCGTGTTCGCGGGGTTGGAATTTGTCATGGGAACGGGCATGACGCCTTTCAGCCCTTTAGGGAACGAAGGGCGTTGGCCGCGTCGCTCCAGGCTTTGTTCGATTCAGGGATCAGCTCGGCGATGCCGTCGCTCTTCGAGTAACGCGCGATCTCCTCGATCCGCTTGCACACCGAGCTGAGTTGCATCGCGCCAACGTTGGCGCTTGCCGACTTGAGTGTGTGCGCTGCGCGCTCGAGCAGTTTGATGTCGCCGCTGGCGAGCCCCTGCTCGATCTCGCGAATCCTCTGGGGAGCGTCTTCGAGGAACATCCCGATGATCTCGAGGAGGAGGCCGGGATCCTCCGTGCCGCCGAGCTCACGCAGCCCTTCGATGACCTGCATGTCGAGTGCGCTCGAGGCGCCCCCGCTGTCTTGACTGGAACCGTTCACGTCTATGTCCTCAGGGCAGGGGATCCACGCGAGGCCCCCCGTTGACGCCGGGGTGGCGTTGGAGAGGGGCTCGGTGCGTGTAGTCCATCGGTGCCCGGAGGGTCCGATCTTCTGGCGAAGCCCGAAACGCGAAACGGGCGCCTGGACCTCGGTCCAAGCGCCCGCTCCTCGAGTGGAACTAAATTCCGTCAGGTGCCCGCGCCGACGATCTCGTCGGCAAGCTTTTCCATCCCATAGACGACGCGCATCGCTTCGATCATCGCTCTGGAATCGACGGAGACCGCCCGATTCATGGCCTCGTCGTAGATCAAGTTACCGACGAGGCTCTGGATGTTGCCGTCGAAGATCAGCCCGACGACTTCACCAGCGCGGTTGATCGTCGGCGACCCGGAATTTCCGCCGATGATGTCGTTGCTGGACACGAAGTTGAACGGTGTGTTGGGGTTCAACTTCGACTTCGCGTCCTTCCACCGCTGCGGGATGCTGAACGGATACGCATTTCCGCGCTCTTCCGCGCGCGCGTAGAGGCCTCCGATGCTCGTGAACGGAACGACCGGCTTGCCGTCTTGCGGGAAGCCCTTCACCGCACCGTACGAGAGACGCAGAGTAAACGTCGCGTCCGGGTATTGGCCCTCGCCGTACTTCGCGAATTTGGCCGCTGCGATCTTCGCGTAGGAGCTCTTCTCGCGCGCGTCGACTTCCTCTTCATAGCGCTTTCGGAGCGCACGATTTTCGTCGTCGAGCGCGCGAACGAGCTGGATCAGCGGATCCGACGAGGCCGTGATGGCGTCCTTGCCGCCCGCGGCGACGCGCTTGCGCACCGCGACGTCGGCGAGCCCTGACCCGCGCACGAGTTCTTCCGCGCGTTGGCGCGGAGCCTTCCCGGCCAGGGCTTTCACGACGGCCGGATCCTTGCCGCCGAGCAACTCGACCATGAGTTGAAGACTCGCCGCGAGCTTCTCGATCTCGAAGTCCGGGTAGACGGGCGCCGGCGAGTAGAGCGCGAGTTCGAACGATTCCTTGTTCGACTCGCGATACTCGCGCAAGCGCTCGCCGTCGGGCTTCGCGGACTCGTCCGCCAAGCGCACCAAGTCCTTCGCTGCGCCGAACATCGTGCCGCCGAAGCCCATCCCCGGGCCCCCGAATGCCGCGAAGCGGACCAGCATCTCGCTGTGGACCTTCTTCGCAGTCTCGATCTGCGCCCAGGCATCGCCCCAGTCCTTTTCCCACTGCGGATTCGCGGCGACGGCTTTGCGCAGTTCCGTTTCGTCCGCGAGTTTGCGTGCCAAGAGGCTCGGGTCCTGCAGACCCGCGAGGATCCCCGTGCGCGCTTTGCGGCTGTTCTGCACGCCGAAGTAGTCCCCCTCCGCGATACGGCGAAATTCCTCACTGCGACCGCTGAACGTGGCCAGCTGAACCTCGCGCCGCCACATGTTCCGCATCTGCATCGGATACTGGACGTCGCGCATGAACTCGAGGTGCGCGTGCGTGTTCAGACGCTCGGTCCGCCCCGGATGGCCGGTGACGAACACGAGCTCGCCCTCGGCGACGCCGTTGCGACTCCACTTCAAGTAGTGCTCGTTCTGCAGCGGCTTGCCGTCTTCCCAGATCCGGAAGAAGCACATGTCCAAGTTGAAGCGCGGGAACTCGAAGTTGTCGGGATCGCCGCCGAAGAACGCGATTTCCTTCTCGGGCGCCATGACGAGGCGCACGTCCTCGTAGCGCTTGTAGCGGTACAGGTGATAGCGACCCCCTTGATAGAGCGTGACGACCTCGCTCTTCAGCTTGGTTGCTTCGAGCGACTCGCTCTCGATGGTGCTGAGAGCCTTGCGACGCGCGGAGTTTTGCTCGGCGAGCGACGCCGTGGTCGGCGCGGCCGCCATCACGCGATCCGTGACGTCCTCGATCGACCACAGGATGTTGATCTCGAGGTCGGGGCAGCGCAGCTCGTCTGCCGACGTCCGCGCATAGAACCCGTCCTTGATGAAGTCGTTCTTGGCTGTCGAGAGCTTCTCGAGCATGTCCGAACCGACATGGTGGTTCGTCATCACGAGCCCGTTCGGGCTGACCAGCGAGCCCGAGCCGCCCGAGCTGATGCGCACGCACGACTTCTGGACGTGATCCAACCACTGCGGCGTCAACTCGGCGCCGTACTTCGCTTGGATGTCCTTCGTCGGCGGCTTGTTGAAGAGCCACATGCCTTCTTCGGCGCGGCTCGCGGGACTGAGGAGGGTGAGCGCGGCTGCCGCCGCCGTGGAAAGGTTCGAGATCGTTTTCATGGGTTCTTCCGGCGCAAAGTGGGGCGCGCGGATCGTGGAGGATACGACTCGCGGGCCGATGGCCGATAGCGAGTCCCTCCCGTTCACGAAGTGATGACACCGCGAGTCGGACCACGCGGGCGGAGAGTCGCCGGCACACGGCCCGGCAGCCCTGACCGACGTACAGCCCCTGCGTCGGAGGGTAGAGTGCAGGACCGGAGCCTCCCGATGCCCAAGTTGCACATCCTCGCCGCCTTCGCCCTGCTCGCCGCCGCTTCCGTCGCGTGCCGCAGCGCGCCATCGGGTGCGGATGGATTCCGAACGATCGCGATCGGCTACCAGACGGGCATCACGACGAGCACGGTCCGCACCGCGCGCAATGAGGCCGAGTGGGCCGTCCTCTGGCGTGAACACACGAGCCGCGAGATCCCGCGTCCGACGGCCCCCACGATCGACTTCGCCAAGGAAATCGTCGTCTGCGTGCTCGCGGGTGAGAGGCCGAGCGGCGGATACGGCATCGAAGTGCTCGAAGCTACTTTCGACGGCAAGTCGATGGTCCTCGGGACACGCGAGACGAAACCGGCACCCGATGCAGTCGTGCCCATGGTGCTCACGCGGCCTTACCACATGATCGCCACGCCGGTCACGAACGCGGACTTCCGGATCGAGCCGCGCTGATCATGGTTCGTCAGCGGGGTAGCAGAGTGAAGCCGCGGAACGAGCTGAGCATCATCGGCCCGGCATCGAGCGGCGCGACCACGAAGTCGATGCCCGTGACCGTGCCGTTCACCGTGACAAGGCTCGGATCGTTCAGCGTGGGGTAGAGACCGCAGAACACGTCGCCCGGTCCGCAGATCAGCGCGTCGACGCCTTCATTCGATCCGCATGCGATCAGGTACTCGCCTGGCGGAAGGAGTTCGCCGTCCTTCGTCGAGAGCTGATCGAGGACGTACTCGAAGCCGACTTGGGACGGGTTGACGATCGCCTGCGCGACGGTCAGAGGCGGATCGACGGAGAGATCGACCGCCAGGACGAACAGGTCGATGTCCGGCAGGACCGGTGTCTCCACGATGACCGTCACGGGAACGGTCGCATTTCCCGCGCTCGTTGTGATCGAAATCGACGCGGTGTACGAGCCGTCGGCCGCGAGCGCCACGTTTGCGCGATCGACGCGCACGATCAAGCTGCCGATGTCGATGCCCGTGCCCGCTGCGCCCTGCTGCAGCGAGAGCCACGGCTGATCGTCGGTGAACGTCATGACGTCGATCGTGCCCGATCCCGCGTTCGACAACGCCAAGTCGAGCTCCGTCGCCTGCGTCCCGAAGCTCAGGGAGATCGGGTTCACGACCAACGTCGCGGTCGAGGGCCCGCCGGTTCCGGCTGATTGCACGGCACCGAGCGCGTCGATCAGGCCTTCGCCGAAGAGGGTGTCACGACCGGGCGCGCCCAGATCGGTCGACGTGTCCGCGAGCTTCGTCTCGAGCTCGCCCGGAGTGAGGAACGGGTTCACGACGAGCATCAGCGCCGCGAGCCCGGCCGTGTGCGGAGAAGCCATCGACGTGCCTTGGTAGAAGACGAAGATCGGGTTGCCGCTCGGTTCGTCGACGAGCGTCGAGAGCACCCCGTCGACGAACCCGTCCTGACCCGGCCCCGTGCCCGGATTCGTATTCACCGACGTGTCACCGCCCGGCGCGCACAGATCGACCGACGGGTGGAAGTTCGAGTACGGCGCACGCGCCGAGTTCTGATCGACTGCGGCGACCGAGACCACGTCGGCGTACGCCGCGGGGAACGAGGGTATCCCCGAGTTCTCGTTGCCCGCCGCGGCGAAGATCGTGACGCCGCGATTGCGCGCGGCCGTGACCGCGTTCTGCACGGTTTGGTTGAAGCCGGGCCCACCCAAACTCATGTTGATCACGTCGAGCGGTGCGACCAGTGCGGGCAGACCGGGGTTCGAGAGCCCCGCCGCGTACCGAATTGCACGCGCGATGTCCGCGTCGGTTCCGCCGCCTTTTCCGAGCACGCGCAGGTGGACGACGCGCACGCGACTCGCGGCGGGCATCCCGACGGGCACGCTGCCCACGCCCGCGACACCGGAGCCGTTGTCCGTGACCGCCGCGATCGTGCCGGCCACGTGCGTGCCGTGGAAGCTCGACGGGCCGATGCCCTCGCTGTCGCCGGTGTCGAACGCGTTCGAGTCGGGACCACCGCCGTCATCCGCGATCGCAGGATCCGTGATGAAGTCGAACTCGAGCGCGGTGTTCGTGTTCGCGTCGAGGTCCGCGTGCGGTCGTCGGCCCGTGTCGATGACTGCGACGGTCACGATGTCGCCGGGGCCGGTGATCGCCATCTTCACCTCGCCCCAGGCCGCGGGGAGTCGGATGAGCGAGTAGTGCCACTGCAGATCGAAGAACCCGTCGTTCGGCGTGAACGGCGTCGTGCCGCCGAACGGTCTGCGGAGGCGGTTGAGCTCGGCGTACTCGACGCGCGGAGCAGAGGCGAGAGATCGCGCGAGAGCGACGGTGATGCGCGCACGCGCTTCGCCTTCGGGAACGAGCGCGAGGTCCGCCGCGACCTGCAGCGTGCTCTCGCCTACTTGATCCATGCGCGTGAGCCCGCGACGGGCCAGCGCGAGAGAGATGTCGGATCCACCGATCACCTTCACGAGCAGTTCGCCGGCCTTCGCGTTCGTCGGGGCGCGTCCATAGAGCGCGTCGCCGACTGCGGACCCCAAGTCTGCGCGCTCGCGCTCGATGGCGAGCAGTCGGTTGGCACGCGGGCGCAGATCCGTAGCGCCCGCGCGCTCGAGCGCTTCGACCTCGAACGCGCCGCCGGCTTCGGTCTCGATGGCGAAGCGTTCGAGCGGATCGAGCTCGATTTCCAACACGGATCCGCTCGTCGCGCTGCCGACCGCGGCCTCTCCATCACGCGACACTTTCGCAGCGCGCAGCGTCCGGCCGACCTCACCGCGCGCTGTGATTCGAAGATGCACGGCCTCGATGGCCGTCGCTTCGAAGCGTCCGGACGTTCCCCGGAGCGTGTCCCCCACCGCGATCGAACCGAGCCAGCCCGATGCCGATGCCGTCTCGATGGCGGGCAAGGCGCGAACGACGAGCTCGTACTCGCCCGCTCCTGATGCGCCGCGGACCACGAGATCGAAGGGCCCCGCGACATCGAGAGCGAGTGCGTGTGTCGTGTCCGCGCGCGCGACGACGCCCATGGCGATCGGGTCGTACGCGAACAGATCGACACGGCGGCCCGGCGCGTCGGCGAAGCGAACTTCAGCTGTCACTCGAACGCGCTCGCGAGCGCGGAACGCGAACCCGTCGAAGTCCTCACCCGCGCCGATCGATCCGCGAATCGCCAGTGAGCGCCCCGGCGCCAAGTCTCCGATCGCTTGCGGTTCGTCGACACCATCGTTCGGTTCGACCTCGGTGAGCGGAGCCATCGCCGGCACGAAGAGCAAAGTCCCGGCGACGGAGCCGGCCGACTGGCCGACGAAGTCACCCGATCCCCCGCCGCCGCAGGCGGCGATCACGACGAGGGGTGCGAGCGCGGCGAAGGAGTTGATTCTGCGGTGGATCATGGCGGTTCTACAGGGAGCGGAGTGCGCGTCGATCCTACCGATCTGTCCCGTCGAACCCGAGGATTCGCACTGCATGGCGCACGAGCGCGTCCTCGACCTCGACCGTCGTCACGGGCCGCGCGACGTGATCCGCGAGGCGTGTCATCACGTCCGGATCGAGGCCGCACGGTTGAAACGCGCGAAAACCGGCCAGGTCCGTGTTCACGTTCAACGCGAACCCGTGCCACGTGACCCAACGCCGCACGGCGACGCCGATCGAGCAGACCTTCTTGCCGCCGATCCAGACACCCGTGAGCCCGTCTTCACGGCGACCGACGACCTCGAAGTCGGCGAGGCTCGCAATCACGACCTCCTCGAGGTCGCGCAACCAGCGATGCAAGTCGCGACGACCTTCTTCGAGCAGCACGATCGGGTAGCCGACGATCTGGCCCGGTCCATGAAACGTCGCTTCGCCGCCGCGCTCCACGGCCACGATGGGAACCGTGACTTCGCCGGCGGTTTCGAGGCTCGCTCCACGACCCACCGTCACGACGGGCTCGTGCTCGGTGAGCAGCAGAACGTCGCCGACCTGACCCTCGACGCGACGCCCGAGGATATCCTGCTGCAGCGCGTGCGCATCCGCGTAGCGCGTCCGGCCGAGCCTCCGGACTTCGAGGATGCGCGTGGCGCTCACTTCCGCAGGTAGATGTGCACGGCCATTCCATGCACGGCCTCGGCTGCTTCCATGAACGCTTCGGGCAACGTCGGGTGCGCGTGGATCGTGCGCGCGATGTCCTCGCACGTGGCGCCCATCTCGATCGCGAGCGTTGCCTCGGCGATGAGCTCCGTGACTTCGGGCCCAACCATATGCACACCGAGCACCTCGTCGGTCTTCGCGTCAGCGACGACCTTCACGAAGCCTTCGGTCTCCATCAAGCTCATCGCGCGGCCAGAGGCGGCGAACGGGAACGTGCCGGTTTTCACGGCGATACCCAGCTCTCGTGCCTGCTCTTCGGTCAAGCCGACCGAGGCCATTTCGGGCGCTGTGAAGATGACGGCCGGCACGCAGCGCGCGTCGTACTCCTCGTTCAGGCCTGAAATCACCGCCGCCGCGACGAGGCCCTCTTTGCTGCCCTTGTGCGCCAACATCGGCTGCCCGGCGATGTCGCCGATCGCGTAGATGTTCGGGACCTTCGTGCGCATCTTCTTGTCGACGACGAGGAAGCCCTTCGGGTCGACGGCCAAACCGACGGATTCGAGTCCGAGCCCAGCGCTGTACGGCTTGCGCCCGACGGTCGAGAGGATCTGGTCGCAGACGATCGTGTCCTCGCCCGACTTCGTCTTGATGCGCACGTAGCTCTTGCCGGCCTTGTGTTCGAACCCTTGTGCGAAGGTCTCGGTCAGGAGCTCGATGCCCAACTTCTTGAGCGACTTCTCGATCACCTTGACGCAGTCGCGCTCCTGACCGGGCAGTGCCCCAGCGGTCGCTTCGAGCACGGTGACCTTCGATCCGAGCTTCTTGAACATCATCCCGAGCTCGAGACCGATGTAGCCGCCGCCGATGACGACGAGGTGCTCGGGGATCTTCGTGGGCCGCAATCCACCGGTCGACGACCAGACCTTGTCCTCGTCGAACGCGAAGCCTGGGATCTCGATCGGGATCGAACCCGTCGCGATCACGATGTCATCGCAGGTGAGCGTCTTCGGGCCGTCCTTCGTCTCCACGACAACCGACGTCTTGCTGGCGATCCGGCCCGTCCCCATGACCACGTCGACCTTGTGGTTCTTGAGGAGAACGCCGATGCCGCCGGTCAGCTTCGAGACGATGCCGGCCTTCCACTCGACGAGTTTCAGGACGTCGAGCCGGACTTCCTTCGCGCTGATCCCCATCGCCGACGCGTCGCTGATGCGATGCAGCAAACTGCCGGCCGCGATCATGGCTTTCGAGGGGATGCAGCCCACGTTGAGGCATGTGCCGCCGAGGTACTCCTTCTCGACGACGGTGACTTGCTGCCCCGACTGAGCGAGGCGGATGGCGCAGACGTAACCGGCGGGACCGGCACCGAGGACGACGACCTTGCGGGGCATGCGAGAGGGATCCCTAGAGGGTTCGAGACACGCGAGCGAAGCCAGGGATTCTAGCCGTGAGCCGCCGCGACCGTCTTCTTCCGAGCACTCGATCCCGCTAGGTTGCCCGCGGAGTTCGGCCCCGCCGCGCTTCTCCCCGTTCCCCCGTTCCAGAGCGCTACCCACTGCGCGTCTTTGCCATGGATCCAAGCTCATTCCGAGCGGATCGACTCCGGACCTTCACCTGCGGTCTCGTCATCCTCGCAGGCTTCTGGCTCGCGAGTTCGGCGTCGGGCCGCGACGTCGTGACCGTGTCGGGGCCACACACACCCGGCTCGCGCGTGCTCGTACCCCCGCCGGAATGGCGCCTCGTCGGCTCCGGACCGGTGAGCCAAGGCGGCATGTTCTGCACGCAGATCCGCATCGCGCCGGATGGTGCGCCGCACCTCGCCTACCAAGACTTCACCGCACCCTCGCATCGCGTCGCCGTGCGACGTTTCGAACTCGGTGCATGGTCGCCGCTCACGACTGCCGGCGCGGGCAGCGCGGGTGAGGCTTGGTACAACCGCCTGGCGTTCCAGCACGACGGCGCACTCGTCGTCGCCACGCGTGACTACGGAGTCGGTGGACGACTCGCCGTCCGTCGATGTGGCGGACCGAACCAGCCGTGGATTTCGTTGGGCGGCGACGCGGTGA
>JAYTBY010000786.1:0-5735 GCA_043736755.1 Planctomycetota bacterium
CGCCAGCGCCGGCACCGCTGGGTTCCATCTCTCATTCGACGTCGACGGCATGGATCCGTCGGTCGCGCCCGGCGTCGGGACGCCGGCGTTCGGCGGCACGACGCTGCGCGAGAGCCACCTGATCATGGAGCACGCGGCCGAGAGCGGGAAACTGCTCGGGCTCGAGATCACGGAGATCAATCCGATTCTCGACAACCAGAATGCCACCGCGAAGGTCGCCGTCGACCTCGTGCTTTCCGCGCTGGGGAAGGCCGTTCTCTAGGCTTTTGCGCGTGCTGACGCTCGTCCGATCTCTGCGGAAGAACCGCCGACTGCTCCAGGACATGGTGCGGCGCGATCTGCGCGCGCGGTATGTCGGTTCGAGCATGGGCTTCTTCTGGTCGGTGATCTTCCCGCTGCTGAATCTCGTCATCTACATGTTCGTGTTCAGCTTCGTGATGGACAGCCGCTGGGATCCGGGACAGAGCAAGCAGGAGACCGCGCTCCTCATGCTGGCCGGCATCCTGGTGTGGCAGGCCTTCGCGGAGACGCTCTCGCGCTCGACGAACACGCTCGTCGAGAACCAGAACCTCATCCAGAAGGTGGTGTTCCCGTCCGAGGTGTTGCCCGTCTACCTGGCGCTCTCGGCGCTCGTGAACATGCTGATCGGCGTCGGCATCGCCCTCATCGGCGTCGCGTTCTACGCCTGGATCTCGCCGATCGTGCCCGAGGCGGGTGCACCGCCAGTCACGCGCGAGCTGGGGTTCTCGTACACGCTCGTGGCGCTGCCGCTGCTCTTCGGCGTGCAGCTCGTGTTCACGACCGGACTGGGCTTCCTGTTCAGCGCGCTGAACCTGTTCGTGCGCGACGTCTACCACGTGATGGGCGTCGCCCTCACGGTCGGGATGTTCATGACGCCGATCTTCTATCCCGCGCGGATGGTGCAGGACGCCGGGCTCGGTTGGGTGCTCAAGATCAACCCGATGTACTGGCTGATCGACAGCTACCGGCTCGTGCTCGTGTACGGCCAATGGCCGCGTCCGCCGGTCGTCGCCGCGTTCGCGGTCGTCGCGCTGCTCGCGTTCTTGCTTGGATCGACCTTCTTCCTGCGCCAGAAGCCGCGCTTCCCGGATCTACTGTGAGCTCCCTCGTCGACACGAAACCGGCGCAACGGGCGTCGGGCGCCACGGGGTCCGCCGTGCTGTGCCGCGGCGCGGGCAAGGCGTATCGCCTGTACGACAAGCCGATCCACCGCTTGTGGGAGCTGCTCGTCCCGGGGAAGAAGTTTCACCGCGAGTTCTGGGCGCTGCGCAACGTCTACCTCGACATCCCGCACGGATCGACCGTCGGCATCATCGGCGAGAACGGCGCGGGCAAGTCGACGCTCTTGAAGCTGCTCACGGGCATCACGCTGCCGACCGCGGGCGAAGTGCAGGTCCAAGGACGCATCTCGTCGCTGCTCGAACTGGGCGCGGGCTTCCACCCCGAGTTCTCCGGTCGCGACAACATCCACCTCGCGTGCTCGATCCTCGGGATGTCCGAGGAGGAGATCGCCGAGCGCTTCCCGAAGATCGTCGACTTCAGCGAGCTCGGCGACTTCATCGAGCGCCCGGTCAAGACGTACAGCTCGGGGATGTACGTGCGCCTCGGCTTCGCGGTCGCGTCCTCGGTCGACCCGGACATCATGATGATCGACGAGGCGCTCGCCGTCGGTGACGAGCACTTCAAAGGCAAATGCGTCAATCGGCTCAACGAGTTCCGCGAGCAGGGGAAGACGACGATCTTCGTCAGCCACGACATGGGCTCGATCAAGTCGATGTGTCAGCACGTCATCCTGCTCGACCGCGGCGAAGTGCTCGAGCAGGGCAGCGCAGAGAAGGTCGCCGACCAGTACCTGAAACGCGCGAAAGCCCGTGGAAACGAACGCCTTTCGTCGTACGACCGCGGCACGAGCGTGTATCCGCGCTGGGGGACCGGCGAGATCGAGACGACCGACGTCCTGATGATCGACGCGGCCGGTCAGCCTTCGCTCGTCTTTCAACCCGGCGAGCCGTTCCGCGTCCGCATCGCGTACAAGGTGCACCGCGCCGTGAAAAATCCCGTCTTTGGCCTGGGGATCTACCGCAGCGATGGCACGTACGTGAATGGCGCGAACCATCACTGGCGCGAGACCCCGATTCGCCTCGACGAGTGCCTCCCCGGCGAAACGGGCGTGGTCGAGATGCGTTTCGATGCGCTGCCTCTCCTGTCGGGTTCCTTCTATCTGACGTCGTTCCTCTATGACCACGGCAAGGCCGCGCCGACGGCGATCGACCATCGCGAGCACGTCCTCACCTTCGAGGTCGTCGACGCGCGTCGCCTTCAGCACGGCATGTTGTTCCTCCCGTCGCGTTGGAGCGTCGTGCGCGAAGTTCCTGGCCGCGGCAGCGAGACACTGGAGTCAGCGTCGTGATCCGCGATCCCCTCGAGCTGCCGTTCGACCAGTACCAGCGGTACCGCATCGTCGCCGACTTGCTCGCCCTCGTGCGCGACGGATCCAAGCCGCTCGTGATCCTCGACGTCGGCGGCCGCACCGCGAACTTGCGCGCGTTCCTCCCCAAGGATCGCGTGCACATCGTCGACGTAGAACCGTCGGAAGAACCGGGCCTCGTCCTCGGTGACGGCAGCAAGTTGCCGTATCAGGATCGCGCCTTCGACGTCGTCGCCGCGTTCGACACGCTCGAGCACGTGCCTCCGCCCCTCCGTCCGGCATTCGTGCGCGAGTGCGCGCGCGTCGCACGCAAGTGGGTCGTGATCGCTGGTCCTTACCGTTCGGACGCCGTCGACGAATCCGAGCGGCTCTTGCAGCGTTTCTTGCGCGACAAGCTGGGCGTCGAACACCGCTACCTCGACGAGCATCGCCACAACGGCCTGCCCGATCTGGCGTCTTCGAGCGCAGAACTCGAAGGGGCCGGCGCGCGCACGGCAGCGATCGGTCACGGCAACCTCGAGCGCTGGTTGCCGCTCATGTGCCTTTCGCTCTACCTGGATCACGAGCCGGCGCTGCGCGACCTCGCGAAGTCCATCTTCCGTTTCTACAACCGCGAACTCTACGCATCCGACCACGCGTCACCGGTCTATCGCCACGCGCTCGTTGGAGCGCTCGGTGGTGCGCCATTGCCGACCGCGATTCCCGGTCTCGAGGCACCGCGAGCCCCGGCTGGGGTGCTGGAGCGCTTCGACGAAGTGATCGGGGAACTCGCCTCGTTCGACCGAGCGCGCGCGGGGTGGACGATCGAGCGGGAGCGCCTGTGGGAGATGACGAGGACGCTCGCAGCGGATCTCGCCGGGCATCGCGATTCGCTCGTGGCCGAGCGCGACTTGCGTGCCGAGGCTCAGCGCGCGCTCGGCGTCCTCGACGCCGATCTCGCCGGGCATCGCTCTGCGCTCGTGTCCGTGAGCGCGGAACTCGCGTCCGTGCGCGCGGAGATGTCGCGGGTCGAGCTGTCCGCTGCCGAAGAGCGCGCTGCGGTGGAAACGATGCGGGGGGAGCTCACACGTGAGCTGGCGCTCGTCCGCAGTGCGTTGACGACGTCCGATCGTGGGCGCGAGGAAGATCGTGCCCGGATCGCTCGCCTCGAAAACGAGGTCGACAGTGCCGCCGCCGAGGCTCGGGTGCTCCGCGTCGATCTGGTCGGCCATCGCGAGTCACTGCTGTCGGAGCGCAAGGATCTCGCCGGGCACAAGACGAGCCTGGTCGAGCAGCGCACGCGGGCCGAGTCGCTGGGGCGAGAGCTGGCCGCGGCACGCGAGTCGCTCGCCACGGCGGAAGCCCGTCTCCAGCAACGCGAGATGGAGCTCGAAGCGTCGCGTTCCGATCTTCTGGGGCACCGGGCGGCGTTGCACGATGTGACGGCGGATCTCGACGGTCATCGATCTGCGTTGCGCGATACACGCACCGAGCTTGCGACGCTGGTGCACGAGCGCAACGTCGAGCAGCAGCGGCTGGAAGCAGCCCATGGCGAGTTGGCACGAGTCGCGCGCATCCTGCAGGAGCAGGACCGGACGATCACGGCCCTGCGCGTCGACATGCGCAGTCGAGTGCAGTCCCTGCGTCGGGCGTTGGGACCGAAGCCGCCACTGCCCGGCTGATCCGCTCACGCGCATCGTTCCGTCGGCTGAAGGCGTGTGAAGAAATCGATCCCCAACGCCCTCAGGATCGATCTACCGCTCTCCGCGACGCGAGAGGCCCTGAGCTCTCGCAAGCGTTGACCGTGCGCACCACTTTGGAGGAGTCCGCCGGAGGCCGATGCGGTGCGCACTTCTGCCGACTCGCGCATCGTGCTAGAAACGCTGTGCAAGATGACGCCTCCCCCGATCGATCCGCGCCGTTTCGCCGAGCGCATCGGAGCCTGGCTCGCGTCTACCGGTCCGGAATCAGACGTCGTCGTGTCCTGTCGAGTTCGGCTCGCGCGCAACGTCGACGGACTGCCCTTCGTCGCGCGCATGGACCCGAAGGCCGCGGTCGATCTCGCGGCGCGACTGCACGAGGAACTCGTCTCCGCGCGTCTCGACGGCGAGACGCAGTGGGTGTCGATGACGGAAGCGAGCCCGCTCCTGCGGGTGCTGTTGCGCGAGCGCCATCTGATCAGCCGCGATCTCGCTCCGGCTGAGGACGGCGCGGCGGCACTACCCGGTCGAGCCGTCGCCTTCGGAGCCTCCGAGTCGATCGCGGCGATGGTCAACGAGGAGGATCACCTCCGACTGCAAGCGCTCGCGAGTGGGTTCGATCTCAGCCGCGCTTGGCGACGCGTGCAGGATCTGGACCGCACGCTCGAAGCGCGCATTCCGTTCGCGCACACGCGCACGTTGGGTTACTTGACCGGTTGCCCGACCAACGTGGGCACGGGCTTGCGCGCCTCGGTGATGATGCACCTGCCCGCGCTCTCGATCGTGCGCACCGAACTCGAGAAGGTCTTCGCGGCAGCGCAGCGCACCGGACTCGCCGTGCGCGGCATGTACGGCGAAGGCAGTCGCGCGGCGGGGGACTTCTATCAGGTCTCGAATCAGATCACGCTCGGTCGGAGCGAGGAGCAACTCGTGCTCGATCTCCAGGCCCTCGTGCCCGCGATCGTCCTGTTCGAGCGCGACCTGCGGCGCATGCTCGCCAACGAGCGTCGATCGGCGCTCCAGGATCGGATCCAGCGGAGCCAAGGACTGCTGCGTACGGCGCGCGCGCTCCAGACGGATCAAGCGTTGGCGCACCTCTCGACGCTCCGACTCGGCCTAGAACTGCAACTCCTGGAGGAGCCCAAGTTGGCCTTGCTGAATCAACTCGGTGTTCAAGTGCAGAAGGCACACGTGCAGGCACTCTCGCAGGAGGAGCCGGGCACGACGCTCGTCGAGGCCAGCGAACGCGATCGTTTGCGCGCGAGCCTCTTGCGCCAGCGCCTCGCGCCGCGTCCGGCGTGAAGCGACCCGGAGAAGCGGTGGAGCGCTCGTTCGAACCGTCTCTGCACGAGTGTCCTGTCGGCGGAGTTCGTGGCTGAATTCGAGCCACCTGGACCTCGCTGACGGCGTTGCGGCTCCTTCGAGCATCCACGAGTACGCGTCGTCGCGGCGCCTAGCCCGAGAGATCCACTTGGCCCGACTTCATTCACGAACTCCGCGGACGGGACACTAGCGCGCGCCGTACGCAGTCGGTTCTCCCTCAGCGGTTCTGCTTCGGCACGCGACGCCGACTCGGATCCGGGATTTCGTCGATCAGCCCGTTCGCG